>CAXTKN010000064.1:0-11342 GCA_964244805.1 uncultured Aestuariivirga sp. | reverse complement strand
AGATGGGAACTTGCAGGAGATGGCACAACTTAAAAATAAACTCTTGCATGCGGAATGTTCGTGCGCCAGGATTGACATAAAGAAATTGGCACTCGTTGTCTGAAACCGACGGCCCCATTGCAAGTCCACCTACAAGATATCGATGAGTTCGGGGACAACACTAAAGAGGTCCGCGACCAAGCCATAATCAGCCACTTGGAAAATTGGTGCTTCATCATCTTTGTTGATGGCGACGATGATTTTTGAATCCTTCATACCAGCCAAATGTTGAATGGCGCCTGATATGCCAACGGCGATATAAAGATTCGGCGCTACCACTTTGCCGGTTTGACCAACTTGATAATCATTCGGCACATAACCTGCGTCCACTGCAGCGCGTGATGCACCGACGGCGGCATTGAGTTTTTTTGCTACTTTCTCAAGCATCACAAAGTTTTCACCAGACTGCATCCCGCGGCCACCCGATACGATGATCTTGGCCGAGGTGAGTTCAGGACGATCAGACTGTGTGAGATTTTCGCTCACGTAAGACGACAGTGCGGGGTCAGCGGCGGCGTTGGCCTTTTCGATCGAAGCTGATCCAGTTTCATCTGTTGCCGCAAATGATGCGGTACGCACAGTGATGATTTTTTTATTGTCCGTAGACTGAACAGTTTGAACGGCATTGCCCGCGTAGATCAGGCGCACAAATGTATCAGCGGATTTCACTTCTGAAATGTCTGAAATCTGCATCACATCGAGAAGGGCAGCAACCCGCGGCATGTAGTTTTTGCCATTGGTGGTGGCGGCGGCGACGACGTGATCGTATCCGCCAGCGAGAGCTACAATGGTTGCGGCCATCGGTTCTGCCAGAGGGCGTTCCAGAGCTGATGATTCAACGTGCAGCACTTTTTTCACGCCGGTGAGTTTTGCAGCCTGAGCCGCAGCAGCACCGGCATTATTGCCAGCCACCAAAACATGTACATCGCCACCCATTTGAGCAGCGGCGGTGAGCGCCTTGTGGGTTGCATCCTTCACGGATTTATTGTCGTGTTCGGCAATGAGAAGAACAGCCATGATTAAATTGCTCCTGCTGTTTTAAGGGCGCTGACAAGTTCAGCCACGGATTTTACTTTCACACCAGCCAAACGCTTGGGCGGCTCTTCTGTTTTCACCAACTTTAAACGGGGAACAACATCAGCGCCATAATCGGCTGGTGTTTTTTCATCGAGCGGCTTTTTCTTTGCCTTCATAATGTTCGGCAGTGACGCATAACGGGGTTGGTTGAGGCGAAGATCGGTCGTCACAATCAACGGCATTTTCACTTTTAAAGTTTGTAATCCGCCATCAATTTCGCGGGTGATTATGGCTTCACCATTGCCCGGTTCCAATTTCGAACAAGCAGTGGCTTGTGGCCAGCCGAGCAAGGCTGAAAGCATTTGTCCAGTCTGGTTGCAATCATCGTCAATGGCTTGCTTGCCGAGGATCACGATTTCTGGCTTTTCAGCGTCCACAATACCTTTGAGAATTTTGGCAACGCCCAGTGGTTCCACATAATCATCGTGCTTCACATGAATGGCGCGGTCTGCACCCATGGCGAGAGCTGTGCGGAGAGTTTCTGCAGCCTGAGCAGGGCCTATGGTGACCGCAATGATTTCAGTGGCAATGCCTTTTTCTTTGAGGCGAATAGCTTCTTCCACACCGATTTCATCAAACGGGTTCATCGACATTTTTACGTTAGCCAGTTCAACGCCTGAACCATCAGCTTTTACGCGGATTTTTACGTTGTAATCGACCACGCGTTTGACAGCGACGAGTATCTTCATCTATGAAAACTCCGATTGTTGTATCAATTGGTTTCACCCCACTCTGCGAGTAAATCCTTGACCTCGATTTGGTCACCCATTTTAACGTGAATGGCTCTGAGTTGACCTGCCCGTTCTGCAGTCACTACCGTTTGCATTTTCATAGCTTCGAGTTGCAAAATGATATCGCCTTTGGCGAGCTTCTGGCCGGGCTTGGCCACAACACCAATGACTAGGCCAGGCATTGGAGCGCCAATGTGGGTAGGGTTTCCTACGTCTGCCTTAGGCCGGGGTGTCACCTTGGCCTTGACGGAACGATTGGGCACGCTGACTTCGCGCGGCTGGCCATTCAGCTCAAAGAACACCTTCACTTGGCCCGTGTCAGATGTGCCACCGACAGTTTGCAATAAAATTTCTAAGCGTTTGCCCGAGTCAATCTCAGCGGTGATCTGCTCGCCAGGCTGCATGCCATAGAAGAAGGTGTGCGTGGGCAACGTGCGAACCGGGCCATAGGTGCGATGGCGTACGCGGTAATCCATAAACACTCTGGGATACATGAGATATCCATTCATATCTTCATCGTCGAGAGCCTCGTCTTCATTGCCCTCGGTTCCAATTTTCAGATCAGCCATCACTTTGGTGCGAATGGTGGCAATATCGGCGGGAGGCAAGGCAGCGCCGGGGCGCGTAGTGATTGGCGTTTCGCCTTTCAATACCTTCTTGCTGATGCCTGCGGGCCAGCCGCCTTCGGGCTGGCCGAGATTGCCTTTGAGCATGTCCACAACAGATTCAGGGAAGGCCACTTCCGTGTTGGGGTCTTCCACTTGCGCACGGCTGAGATTTTGCGACACCATCATAAGTGCCATATCACCCACCACTTTAGAAGAAGGCGTGACCTTCACAATGTCGCCAAAAATCATGTTGGCATCAGCATAGGCCTTGGCCACTTCATACCAGCGTTCCTCAAGGCCTAGACTGCGGGCCTGTGCCTTGAGATTGGTGAACTGGCCACCGGGCATTTCGTGCAGATAGACTTCTGAGGCTGGTGCCACGAGGCCGCTTTCAAAAGCCGCATATTGCGCACGTACCTGTTCCCAATAATCCGAGATGGCACGAATGGCTTTGATGTCAAGGCCCGTATCTCGATCAGTATGTTGCAACGCCTCCAGGATGGAACCGAGGCACGGCTGCGATGTGCCGCCAGAGAAGGCATCCATGGCTGCATCGACAGCATCAACGCCAGCATCAGCTGCTGCTAGAACTGTTGCTCCAGCAATGCCAGACGTATCATGGGTGTGGAAGTGGATGGGCAGGCCCACCTCGTTTTTCAGAGCCTTGATCAATTTGCTTGCGGCGGCGGGCTTGAGCAGGCCTGCCATATCTTTCAGGCCCAGCACATGGGCACCAGCCTTCTCGAGTTCCTTGGCCATGCGCACATAATAGTTCAGGTCATACTTGGCGCGGGCCGGATCGAGAATATCGCCCGTATAACAAATTGTGCCTTCACATATGCGGCCTGCGTCATTCACGGAGTCCATGGCTACGCGCATGTTTTCCACCCAATTGAGCGAGTCAAACACGCGGAACACATCCACACCGGTTTTAGCAGCTTGGGCTACAAAGCCTTTTACTACATTGTCGGGATAAGTGGTGTAGCCCACGCCATTGGCCCCACGCAGCAGCATTTGCAGCAAGTGATTGGGCATCAGTTTGCGCAAATCACGCAAGCGCTGCCAAGGGCACTCTTGCAGGAAGCGGTAAGCCACATCAAAGGTGGCCCCGCCCCAGCATTCGACGGAGAAAAGGTGCGGCAAGTTACCTGCATAGGCGGGTGCAACACGTAGCATGTCAATCGAACGCATGCGCGTGGCAAGCAGGCTCTGATGGCCATCACGCATCGTGGTGTCGGTGATGAGCAGGCGCTTCTCGGCCTTCATCCACGCGGCAATGGCCTTTGGCCCTTCGGCCAGAAGCTTCTGGCGCAGGCCTTGTTCTGGTGCTGCAGCAGATTGCGGCGGGCGCGGCGCGTGGATATGTTCGGCAGGCCTAGGCCGGCCCACGGTTTCGGGATGACCATTGACCGTAATGTCGGCGATGTAGATGAGAATCTTGGTGGCGCGGTCGCGGCGTTTCTTGAAGACAAAAAGTTCCGGTGTGGTGTCAATGAACTTGGTGGAACAGGTGTCATTGAGAAAGCTTGGATGCTTCAGTAGGTTTTCAACAAAGGCGATGTTGGTGGAAACACCACGGATTCGAAACTCCCGCAAAGCGCGGTCCATGCGGGCGATGGCTTTCTGCGGCGTGGGGGCTGTGGCGATCATTTTTACAAGAAGTGAATCATAGTGCCGCGTGACCACAGCTCCGGCATAGGCCGTGCCACCGTCAAGCCTTATGCCCGGCCCGTTGGATGAACGATAGGCAGTGATGCGTCCATAGTCTGGGATGAAGTTGTTCTGCGGGTCTTCGGTGGTGATGCGGCATTGGATAGCGTGGCCGCGCAGGTGAATGTCGCTCTGCTGCTCGGCACCTGTGGCCTCAACCAAGGTCTTGCCCTCAGCGATAAGGATCTGCGCCTGCACGATATCGATGCCAGTGACTTCCTCCGTCACCGTGTGTTCCACTTGCACGCGGGGGTTCACTTCGATGAAGTAGAACTTGTGAGTGTCCATATCCATCAGGAACTCAACGGTGCCGGCGCATTCATAGTTCACATGGGCGCAGATCTTGCGGCCCAGCTCACAAACTTCAGCGCGTTGTGCGTCCGTGAGATACGGTGCCGGTGCCCGCTCCACTACCTTTTGATTACGGCGCTGCACGGTGCAATCGCGCTCAAACAGATGATAGAGAGCCCCGTGCTTGTCACCGAGGATTTGCACCTCCACGTGGCGGGCGCGGGTGATCATCTTTTCGAGATAACCCTCGCCATTGCCGAAAGCCGCCACCGCCTCGCGCCGCCCTTCCAGAATTTTTTCTTTGAGTTCTGATGGCCCACCGATCGCCCGCATGCCACGTCCGCCGCCACCCCAAGAGGCTTTCAGCATCAGCGGATAGCCGACTTCTGCCGCCTGCTTTTCAATGAGCGCAAAGTCATCGCCTAGCACTTCGGTAGCCGGAATGACCGGAACACCAGCGGCCACCGCCACCCTGCGCGCCGATGCCTTATCACCCACCGCCCGCATAGTTTCCGCCTTGGGGCCAATGAAGGTGAGGCCTGCTGCATTACAGGCATCAACAAAATCAGGATTCTCTGACAGCAGCCCATAACCGGGGTGAATGGCATCAGCACCACTGGCTTTGGCCACGCGGATGATCTCTGCAATTGAAAGATAAGACTCAACTGGCTTCAGCCCCTCACCAATCAGATAGGCCTCATCAGCTTTAAATCTGTGAAGCGAAAGCTTATCTTCCTCGGCGAAAACAGCAACCGTGCGCTTGCCGAGTTCATTGGCTGCACGCATCACCCGAATGGCTATCTCGCCACGGTTAGCGATAAGGATTTTGTCAAAACCGATCATGGCTCAACACCTGCTGCGTTTCGACAATTGATCGTGTCTAAATCACTATTTATGATGGATGGCATCGATCTAGCCACGAAACCGTTCCAATATCCATCGCGCGCGATCGAGAACAGGCCGATCCACCATGCGCCCGTCGCGCCCACGAAATGCGCCAGCCGTAGTCATGCTGGCATCTTCAATGACGGCCGTCGCCCAACTCACATCTTCAGAACTGGGAGCGAAGACGCGGTGCGCAATTTCGACTTGTTTGGGGTGAATGGCGAGTGCACCTGTAAAGCCTGCTCTTTGCCCCCTTAGACAAGATTCCGAAAAGGCTGCTTCGTCCTGTATTTCCGCGATTGACCCAATGACACCAAAGGCGGCACGAAGATGGGCACGGGCCGCCAAAGAAATCTGACCCGCAGCGAAGGCGAGTTCCTCCCGCCCGGGTTTGACGCCCATGCTCAACGCAAAATCTTCGCTGCCAAAGGCCAAACCAATGACAGAGGTGGAACAGCGCGCAATTTCAGACGCCGCCAAAACACCTAGAGGGGTCTCAATGAGAGCAACAATATTCGTTGACTCTTGCGAAGCATTTGCTTGCAGTTTCGAAACCAGCGCCGCAATTTGATCAGGCCTTTCAACTTTGGGTAACATTACCACATCTGGCGGACAGACTTTGAAGGCTGCAATGTCTTTGTCACCTTCATAGCCTGCGTTGATGCGGATAATCGAGATCTTCTTGGAGTCTCGCAAAGAGGCAATGGCCTGAGGAATTGCGACGCGCGCGGCGGCCTTGGCGTCTTCGGCGACGCCGTCTTCCAAATCCAAAATAATGCCGCCTGCCACGGTGGCGATTGCCTTGGGCAGGCGGTCAATGCGATCTGCCGGAACAAACAACAGCGAAGTGATATTGTCGAGAGAACTCATCCAAGTGTTCCTTCGGCCGCCATCAAAATACGGTCGTCATCGGAGACGGCGCGCAGTTGAATGATGCTGCCGTCAACTTGGCCCGACAGCCTGATTGGCCTATCAACAAAAGCCGGTGACATGGCTCGAAATGCATAGGTCTTTAACGCATCATCGCCAAAAGTTTCGCAGACTAAATTGGCAAGCAGCGTTGCGAGTAGCGGGCCATGTACGATGAGTGCCGGATAGCCTTCAGTGCCCGTCGCGTAAGGTTGGTCATAATGAATGCGGTGTGAATTAAACGTGACAAAAGAATACCGTGACAACATTACCGTGGTCGGTACAATCTGCTTTTGCAAGTTCCAGCTGCTCGAAGAACCCTCATCCATTTTGGGGCTTTGACTGGCACCTGCCATTTCACGATAAACAATGGTCTGCTGCTCAGCCACAGCCGTGGCTCCATCGACCGCATATTCGTGACCAACTTCGACAAAAACCAAACGACCAGTTGATCCCACCTTCTCCACCAGCGAGAGAACGACCGAGCGGCGGTTGACGGCCATACCGGGAAGAAGCGGAAAATTGAATTCGATTTTGCTTGATGCCCACATCCTGCGCGGCAAAGCAACTGGAGGCAAAAACCCTCCCGTCAACGGGTGGCCATCTTGGCCCAAATCTTTTTGGGCAGCAATTGTGGGTGCCAGCAGCCAATGACCTGTTTGAGGCAATGAACCTGTGGCAAGTGAATAATTTGCGTGATCCAGTATCGCGCGCAGGGAGACACATTGACGGGCCGTCAGAATGTCGGCAATCGCTTCAGAATTGCCAATCCAAGACTGCAAATCTTCTTGTTCTAATTTTTGATTTGAACTCATATTCATAACAATCACAGCATCCAAAAACAATTGTTCTCAATTTTGCAAAAGTCCTCGCGCCACGACTTGCGCTTGGATTTCTGCGGCCCCTTCAAATATATTCAGAATACGCGCATCACAGAGAACGCGACTGATCTCATATTCAAGAGCGTAACCGTTTCCGCCGTGGATTTGCAATGAAGCATCCGCCGCTGACCACGCCACACGTGCCGCCACCAACTTGGCCATACCAGCTTCAATATCGCAGCGTTGACCTGAGTCTTTTTGCCTCGCAGCGCTATATGTAAGTTCCCGAGACATGAGAATTTCCGCCGTCATCATGGCCAATTTGTCAGAGACGCGCGGGAACTGCGCGATAGGTCGCCCAAATTGCTTGCGATCATTGCCGTAAGTCAAACCCAGTTCAAGGGCGCGGCGCGCAACACCTACGGCGCGTGAAGCGGTCTGAATACGGGCACCCTCAAATGTCCGCATGAGCTGCTTGAAACCTTGACCTTCGACACCACCGAGCAGTTCATCACCGGCAACCTCAAAGTCTTCAAAGGCAATGTCGTATTCACGCATTCCGCGATAACCAAGCACTTCAATTTCGCCGCCCGACATACCTTTGGCTGGGAAAGGGTTTTCCCGTGTTCCGCGAGGTTTTTCGGCAAGCAGCATCGAAAGCCCATCATAGCTCTTCGATTCCATGTCAGTTCTAACCATGAGCGTCATGAGATCACTGCGCGAACCGTGCGTGATCCACGTCTTGGCACCCGTCACGCGCCAAGTCCCGTCCTCCACCTTCACTGCACGCGTTCGCAGACTGCCGAGATCTGATCCCGTGTCGGGCTCTGTAAAGACGGCAGTGGTCAAGCATTTTCCCGCCGCAATGTCTGGAAGCCATTTTTTCTTCTGGGCTTCCGTGCCTCCGCCGGAAATAAGCTCGCCCGCAATTTCCGACCGTGTTCCCAATGAGCCAGCGGCGATCCATGCCCTGCTCAATTCTTCGGTCACAACACACATGGCTAGCTTGCCAAGGCCGAGGCCACCATATTCGGGATCAATACAAATTCCGAACAGGCCAAGGTCAGCCATTTCAGTGACAACCGAATCTGGGATAAGCTCGTCTTTAAGATGCCAGGCATGAGCAAAGGGGATGATGCGCTCCTCTGCGAAGCGACGAATTTCACCGCGAAAGAGATCAAGCGTTTCATCCTCAAGCGATTCACTCAAGCCATTGCCCTGCAAGAGATTTTGCGTGAGTTCGGCGCGGGTGGACGCACCGCTTGCAGACAGAAACGTCTGTACTGATGGATGCGCTGCAAGTGTCGCAGCGGCCGATGCAAGACCCAATTCACTTGCCCGAACAATTTCATTCTGCCCCATCGGCAGACCACCGACGAGCTGACCCAGATACTCAGCAAAGCCGATAGCAAGTGCACATTCATCAGACCGATTAAGGCCCCCAGAATTTGAACGCTTTTTTGCCCAAGTCGCCGTCGCTTCGAGACAGCTGGCTGTGCTTGCCATCCAAGCAAAGGCATGAGCTGCGCGTTGGTTGTTGTCGAGTTTTGCGGCATCAACGCGTCCGTTGACGACAATAGTTTGCGCCACTACTTTTTTGGCTTCCGAAACGAATCTACTGGCAGCTTCTGCCGCTCCAGATGCTAGTCTTACGAGTTCTTCGCCAATCGGAAACTCCTTTGTATTCATTTTTGTCTTCCCAATGTTTTATTCGAAGTATGATTTTAATTTGGGCCGCAACCAATTTGCACCACGCCACTTTCATGAAGATCAGAAATCGCGTAGTCCGGCAGACTCAACACCTTAGACAAGACTTCTTGCGTATGTTGGCCGAGCATTGGGGCAGCAGTTGGCGGGCGGCGCTCCATTGCACCAAAGGAGGCCGGATAGCCTGGTGTGCGGTAAGTACGTCCGCTAGGATGAGTAACATCCGAGAAGACAGGATTTGCTGAGGCAAAGCTCGGGTCGTCCTCTACAGCTTCTTTTAGTGTCCGATAGGGGCCGAAACAAACACCGCTCGCCTCAAATCGCGAGGCGACCTCTTTTGACGAAAGCCGTGCGATAGCAGAAGCCACGACCAGATCAAGTTGATCTTTGTGCCGAAAACGATTGCCTTCATCGGTCTTGAATGAGACATCAAGTTTCTGCTCAAGTTTTTCGATCGAAAAAGAGATATCCAACGCCTTAATCAGACTTTCCCACTGCTTTGCCGTAAGTGCCACAACCATGAAGCGCTTGCCGTCGGCAGCGGCAAAATCGCGCCCAAAGGCACCAAATAAGCTATTTCCACCTTTGGGTCGGTCTTGTCCCGAAAGCGATACTTCCGCAATCTGGCCTAAGGTTCCAAGAGTCGCGGCGGCAATGTCAGTAAGGGGCATATGTATTTCTTGGCCCAATCCACTGCGCCGACGATGTTCAATGGCGGCAAGCAAGGCGACTGCGGCCGTCGACCCAGCAAGCAGATCCCATGCCGGCAAAACATGATTGACAGGAACGTCGGGTGCTTCTACCGGACCGGTCATAAAGGGAAGTCCGACAGCACAATTGACAGTATAATCAACTGCTGAAGACCCATCAGCTTTGCCCATGACACGCGCCGTCAGCATGTCGCTCCGGCGTGCACAGAGCCGTTCATGCGACAAGAATCCGGTGTTGGGAAAATTGGTTACAAAAATTCCGCCATTTTCTCCGGGCGCGGTCGCCAACGCGACGGCCAGGTCACGCCCTTCTGGGGCCGAAAGATTGAGGGCTACTGATTTCTTGCCTTTGTTGAGGCCTTCCCAGTAGAGGCTGTTTCCTTCTGGGGTAATTGGCCACCGGTGAAAATCCGGTCCGCCGCCAATTGGATCAAAGCGAATGACCTCTGCTCCAAGCTGAGAGAGCATCAAGGCGCAATAGGGCGCCGCAATAAATGAAGCACCTTCAACAATCCTTACGTTTGATAACAAGTTGTACATCACTATTCCCAACGAGGCGGGGGAGTCTTCTCACGTTCACCAAATATTGGCAACTATATTGTCGACAATTCTGCCAACGTTGTGATAAGTTCAATCAAACTTGTCAATATAATTCACCAGATGAATATGAAATCCAAAATCGTCGAAAAACTCTGCTGGGCACTCTATTGCGTAAAGTCTGCGTTTTTCCATGCCTCCTTGAACATTTAACTTACGGCACAAAATCACATGTCACTTCCAATTGTCGGCGACAGCTCTTTCTTCATGAACCTTTATTCCCGCTATCAGCGTGACCCGGCCTCCGTTCCGGCTGATTGGCGGCTTCATTTTGAAACGCAGGATGTTGACCAGGATAGACCCGCCGTAGCTTCGCATCTTATCTCTGAACACTTGGTGGCCGCCTACCGTGACCACGGCCACAAACAAGCGACGCTAGACCCTCTAAGACTTGCATCTCGTAATATTGTACCTGAAATTGCACAGGCCAATTCATTGGTGAGCATAGCCGACGTTGAAGTTTCAATCGCGGGCATCCAACAAAAGCTGGCAGGCAACAAGGCCGTCGGAATTTTGAACTCAATCTATGCCGGTAATATTGCGATTGAGGCAACCCATGTTCTCAAAGCTGAATATCGTAATTGGTTATATGAAACGTTTGAACGTGAAACTTTAGCAAAGCCGGACGACACCACTCTTGCCACATCACTGGAGGCCATTTTGCTCGCGGACGAATTCGAGCGCTTTATTAAGACCAAATGGCCGACGAAGAAACGATTTGGCAGCGAAGGATCAGAGGGGTCAGCCGTCATTCTCCGTGAGACCTTCCGCAATGCCGCCCGTATCGGATTTGACGAGGTGGTGATCGGCGGCATGCACCGCGGGCGTCTCGCAACACTCGCCACAGTGCTTGGTAAATCGTTGCAAGCACTGATCGCAGAAATCAAGGGGCTGGACGCCACACATGGTGACGCTCACTTCACCGGCGATGTTCCATATCATAACGGATTGGACGTAATGGTCGAAAGTGGCAACGGTCCGATGAGTGTAAAGCTGTTGCCCCACCCTTCTCATCTCATTGTCGTGGCCCCCGTGGCAATGGGGGCGGCGCGGGCGCGGCAAGAAGTGAGAGCTCAATTGGGCGAATACAATAAAGTTCTGCCATTGCTGATGCACACCGATGCGGCCTTTGCGGGACAGGGCTTGGTAAGCGAGATTCTGCAAATGGGTGGCATCAAGGGCTATTCTGTCGGCGGCACCATCCATCTCGTTGTCAACAACCAGATAGGGTTCACGACCTTGCCACATGAGGGACGT
>CAXTKN010000063.1:9978-11405 GCA_964244805.1 uncultured Aestuariivirga sp. | reverse complement strand
TGTCGGAGCCATTGCCCCAAGAATTTGTATCTGCCATTTCGTTTCTCCCATATTTATCCAGCTTGCTTTTGCTTTTATGTGCCGGAAGTTTGATTAGTGATGTGCTTGTCTCAAAAATTCAGAAAGCAGTTTTGAACATTCAACAGGCTTCTCAATCATGGTCCAATGACCACAACGGTCGAGAATTTTGACTCGTGTATCTTTGAGTTTTTCGGCCATCGCTTGAACAGCAGACGGCGGTGCCACTTTGTCTTCATCTCCTGTCACCAAAAGAGATGGGCATTTGATCATGCGCAAATCAGCGGCGGTGGCGCTGGCCAATGCTTCACAAGTTTGTGCAAATCCTTCAGCGTCCTGCCGCATATGGCTTTCACGAACGTAAGCCGCCGCGAGCGGATTGTTGACTTTGGTGCTGGATGATAGACCCGCCTCAACAACCTGATCCGCTACCACACACATGCCTTGGCTTCTTGCTACCTGCGCACGTTCACGCACCCGCTGACGCGCCGCATCGGCAGGTTCAAGAATGGGCGCAAACAAAGTCATGCTCAAAATCGCGTCAGGCACCAATGCCGCGATATGCTGGCAGATGATAGTGCCCATCGAATGCCCCACCAAATGACCGGGGCAAGCCGCCAAGTTTTGTGCGGTTTCAATAATGGTCTGTGCCAGCCATTCAATCGAGAGTTTTTCATGCGGCAGTTTGGAACGGGCCGAACCCGGCAAGTCTGGTCTCACACAGCGATACCCACTCAATGCTGGTATTAAAGTTTGAAAACTATTCGACGATCCACCCAGCCCATGCACAAAAATCACAGGCGTTCCATTGCCTGCAACTTCAGCCTTGAGAAATGCCGTGGAAATTGTGCTCAAGCGGCTTTCTCCAGCAACTGATTTTCGAGAATGCCAATGCCTGAAATTTCAACCTTCATAACATCGCCTGAAACCAGATATTTGGGTGGTTTGAAGCCAATGCCAACGCCAGCGGGTGTTCCTGTTGCGATGATGTCGCCGGGCATCAAAGTAATGCCCGCTGACAAAGTTGAGATCAATGTCGGCACGTCGAAAATTAGCGAGGCTGTATTGGAGTTCTGCCGCAGCTCATCATTGATCCAGCATTTCACATGGCAATTCTGCAAATCAATTTCGTCACGTGTCACGGCCCATGGCCCCATGGGGCCGAATGTGTCCTGCGATTTTCCAATCAGCCATTGACTGTGCTTGCCTTGCAAGTCACGCGCCGTCACATCATTGATAATGGTGTAACCCCAGACGTGCTCCAGCGCATTGGCTTTGGCAATGCCACGACCGCCTGTCCCGATGATCACCGCAAGCTCGGCTTCATAATCAATTGCTGATGACACTGATTTGCTAAAAAAAACAGGTGCACGGTGCGCCACAACACATTCAGGAACTTTTGAGAAAAT
>CAXTKN010000063.1:3436-9878 GCA_964244805.1 uncultured Aestuariivirga sp. | reverse complement strand
GCCTACAAGGTAAGTTGCAATCTTCACTTAAGACCTCCCGATCAATATTCTATACCAATTTTCTAATTGGTTCATTTTGACTAATCCTATCATCATTATTTTTGACTCCACAAGACCTAAAATAGCCCTATAGGGGATAATAAGACTGGATTTTACTGAACCATTTGTATAATTGGTTCAGAAATGGTTCAATTGGTATAGTTAAATGCCCAAACACAAAGCCCCAGATATCGCCGCCAACCTCCGTCAACGTATTCAACGTGGTGATTGGAGTACTGAAGGAAACTTGCCGAATGAGCGCGCCTTGGCCGAGGAATTTAGTGTCGCGCGCAACACCATTCGCAATGCATTCAAGTTGCTCGAGGGCGAAGGATTAATCAGTCGCCATGTTGGTCGAGGCACGGTGATTGCAGAACGCTCGAACAATGAACTTGTCGCAATTTTAGAAAAAGTTTCGGGCGCAAGTCCTCTCGATATTTTGAATCTACGTCTGATTTTAGAACCACAAGCTGTGGCCACCGCCGCATCAAATTCAAGTACCCAAGATTTGGAACACATCATGGAAGCCGATCGCCACGCGGTGCTTTCACTTGATCTTGAAACTTACGAATATTGGGACAATGAATTTCACCGCCGTATTTATTTGGGAACGCGCAATGAGTTTCTCATCAATCTGTTCGGCATGTTGTCGATTATTCGCCACCGCGAACCAATGATGGAAATCAGGCAACGTGCATTCAGCGAAGAACGCCGATTGTCTTATTGCGCACAACATGTGCAAATCTCAAACGCCTTACGTGTGCGCGATGCGCAAGGTGCGGCCAATGCTATGCGTTCACATTTATTGGCGCGTCGCCGAAATTATTTTGGAGAATAGAAGATGCGAGACCGAGGGCTTTTACTCAAAATGGATTATCGCCACGAACAGGGCACGGATATTTTTGGTTTGTTGCAACGCATATCTGGCACCAGCCCGGTTGATGTTATGAACGTGCGCATGATGGTGGAACCACAAGGCGCAGCTGTTGCGGCTTCAAATGCAACGGACACCGATCTCAATCATATTCGTGAAGCCCATGAGACCGCGATCAACTGCCACGAGCCAGCAACTTTTGAGTTACTCGATGCCGAGTTTCACAAACGCATTTTCGCGGCCACACGCAACGAACTTCTCACTTGCCTGCATGATATTCTACGGGTAATCCGCAATCAGACACCGTGGATCGAAATTAAACGGCGCAGTTATTCAGAGGATCGTCGCCTAGCCTATTGCGATGATCATGAATTAATTTTGAGGTCGCTGTTCGCACGTGACGCTGAGGGCGCAGCAAAGACGATGAGGGCTCATCTGGCTTCAGTAAATCGAAATCTTTTTGGCAGTGTAAGCCAGTACTGAATTATACGAATTACCAGCGGATTTTAATTTAATTTCTCGCTCTAAGCTATCTCTTACTGCAGTCGGAACGTAGACGACAGCTTATAACATGCCTGCCCCCAAGAGTACCAATCTGCATTGTCATGATTTTTCGTTTACTTTTGCAACTTTCTTGGCATAGCGCGCGTCCATCATGGCTTGCGCCTCTTTGCTGCCATCGTGCCAGGTGCCAAACAGCTTATCGATCCCCGTGGCACCATCAGCGTAATTCACTTCAAAATACTTGTGGTGCAGATAGTGAGCATAAGCATGGGTATCCACTCCACCATTTTCGCCCACCTCCATCTTATCGAAGCCAACATGGCCAACCACGGCACCCGTTCCAGTGATCTGCAAGTTGTACAAGAAGAGCAACGGATGAGATGGCACGATCAAATGAATGAGAGAGTCCGACCAGTAAAGCAGATGCTCAATGGGGTGCATGGACAGGCTCGACCAAGGACTTGGGTTGACTGAGTTGTGATGCACCGAATGAATATATTTGTAGAAAATAGGAACATGGATCAACCGATGAATGCAATAGAAATGCAGTTCGTGATAAATGGGCAATACAAATCCAAAAGCGATGAACCAAATGGGATGATCTGCAAACGTGCCCCATAAGCCCCAACCATTGGCATAACACCAGAGGCCAAACACTTCGTAAGCCGTCCAGATTGGAACACCGGATGCGAATGTACGAATGATGTTGTCAGTGTTCTGGCTCTTGAACATGAACACATCACTGGGCTGTTCCGATGGCCACTTGGCATTAAATTTAAAGTGATTGCCTTGCGCGCGCTTTACATAAAGTCGCAACTCAAGTGCGCCGTAAACAATGAGAACCAACGCCGAATTGCGGGCAAATAGATAGACGATCCAGCCCGGTTGTAAGGTTTTCATCGTTTCGATGGATGGTGTGAGATAGAACCATTGGACTAAAGCTATTGCCATGAACAACAGGTTCCACGGAAACAAATAGCCGATCAACCAATCAACGTATTTCCGAGGATCACGTGGCCACGTCAAATAGGGCGCTAGGCCGATAGGTTCTTTCGGGTTCCAATCACCTCGCTTGTTGCGCGAGCCATACTTTAGATCATCCATCAGTTTTTAACTCGCCATTTAAAGTTTGAATACTGTGCTTAAGACTTGAAATGAAGTTTCGGTTCTCACGCAGCACTTGCAGAAATCTCGGCTTCGAGAGCCGCCATGGTTTCACCACCGGCCATAAGGTCGGTGATCTGCTCGCGGGTGCGTTCACCTTTGCGAAAATCCGCAGCAATGGCACCACGAATGAGAACTGCAAAGTGATCGCCAACAGCCATGGCGTGCATGACTTGGTGGGTGATGAACACAACTGCAAGCCCACGTCGCTTAGCTTCATTTACAATACGTAAAACGTGGCTTGCCTGTTTCACACCGAGTGCTGCAGTGGGTTCATCTAAAATGAGAACACGCGCACCAAAATGCACGGCACGCGCAATTGCAAGTGATTGACGTTCTCCGCCTGAGAGACCACCAACAAGTCTGTCACCGTCATCAATGCGGGTGATGCCGAAATCGCGAACCGCTTTCACCGCAATCTCATTAGCTTTTTTACGATCAAAAACTTTAAATGGTCCCCAACCCTTTGTGGGCTCGACGCCCACAAAAAAGCTGCGCCCAATGCTCATGAGCGGAAATGTGCCGCCGAACTGATGTACGGTGGCAATGCCGCGTTCGGAAGCTTGGCGTGGACTGCCTAGAAACACCGGATTGCCATCCATAAGCGTTTCACCGCTTGTCGGAATATAAACACCGGACATTATTTTGATGAGCGTGGATTTACCCGCACCATTGTCACCCAGCAGGCACAACACTTCGCCAGCTTTCACTTGCAGCGAAATATCGTTCAACACTTCGATAGGGCCGAATGATTTGTTGACGTTTTTGAGTTCGAGAATTGGAGCAACCATGACTTGTCCTCACTTCTTCTTTGACGCGTATGACAGCGCCAACGTTCTAAATGTATTGTTCATCAGCACGGCCAAGAGCAACATCACACCAATGATCAAACTGGCCCAATTGGCATCGAAGGATGTGAAGTAAATGCCTTGGTTGACGACGGCGAATGTGAGCGTGCCGAGCACAATTCCAAACACTGAGCCGTAGCCACCCGTAAGAAGTACTCCGCCCACAACAACAGAAATAATGGCGTTAAAAATATAGGATTGTCCGGCTGACACTTGCGCACTGTTGTAGAGAATGGCTTGGGCAACGCCCACAAAGGTTGCGCAGAGGCCACTGATCATAAAAAGCAAAATTGTCATGCGGTCGGTAGGAATACCCGCGTTGCGGGCACTCACCTTGTCTCCACCCATGGCGAAAATCCAATTTCCAAAGCGAGTGAAATGCAGCACGAATGCAAAAAGTATTGAAATGCCAATCCACCAGAAAATCAAAACTTGATAAATTCCACCGATGAAATGCCCTAGGAAAAATTTAGCTTCAGGCCCTGCTTTAAGGGCGACACTGGTGGTGCCGGTGAGGACTACTGAAAGCCCCAACACCAAGCCAGCGACGGCAAAAAGAGTTCCTAATGTGACAATGAAAGAGGGAACAGCGGTGCGGACAACAAGCACGCCATTAATCAAACCGACAAGAGCGCCAACACATAAAGCTGCGACGATGCCGACTGCGATCGGAAAATGAAAATGGCCGGAAATAATTGCGACTGTCATCGACCCTGCTGGAATGAGTGACCCAATCGAAATATCAAGCTCGCCTGCAATCATCAGCAGGCCAATGGGAAGGGCAACTATGCCAATGGAGGCCGCAACGTTAAGCCAGCTTGCAGCACCCGTGGCCGAAGCAAAGTTTGTTCCGCCAAAAAATGTAAAAAACGCAACGACAAAAACCAGACCTAAAAACGAACCTGTTTCAGGTCGGCGCAACAAATTGCCGAGCGAAAATCGAGCGGCTTGGTTGGTCATGTGAGTTCTCTCGCGCTTGCACTTGGAAAATCGAAATCGAATAATCGTCATCCGCGCCACCACTAATAGCGGTGGCGCGTTTGAGGACTAGATTTAACGATAACCGGCTTTTGCGCCGGCCAACGTTGCATCTATGTTTGAAGAGTCAACTACGCCTGGTCCAGTCAAGATTGGCGCAGTAGCGAGCTTCAAACCGTAGTTGACGTAAGCATCTGCCATGGTCACTGCAAGGAAACCTTGCAACCAAGGTTGCTGATCGATTGCAAACAATTGCGTGCCAGCTTTAATGCGTTCCAAGCAAGTGTCGTTCATATCGAATGAGCCGAGTTGAACTTTGCCTGTCATGCTGGCTTGTTCTACGCCGACAGCAACAGCGTCTGCATCGGCCGCGGAAATCGCAACCAATCCGTCAATTGTAGCATCTTTCAAAAGTGTTGCTTTGATAGCTTCAGCAACAGCAGTTGGGTTGCCAAAGCTTGACGCCGGCAAAGGCAACTGAGTTGATTTGCCACCACCCTTGGTGATGCCATCAGAAATGCCTTTGCAACGATCTTCAAGGTTTTGAGCACCCGGAACAGTGTTTACGCAGAGAACATTTTTTGCCTTTGCAGTTGTGAAGCGTTCGCCACCAGCAACACCGGCGGTATATTCTTCGTTGCCAATATAGTTGAGCGCGCCAAGTTCTTTGGCTTTGTCGCCGCCGCCAGCGTTAAACAAGATCACCGGAATGCCGGCAGCCTGTGCCGCCTTAATGGCTTCATCTTCAGAATCTGGAACCCAATTTGGAACGGCAATCACATTGGCTTTTTGCGTAATTGCAGTGCGCACGAGGTTGGCAGCGTCGCCACCGATATTATCGTAAGTCTGAAGTTGGAGATAGTTCACCTTGCCGCCATGCGCTGCAACAACCAAAGCCGCGTCGTCAATTCCCTTCTTCACTTTCGCAAAGAATGCATCGTCAGTCTTGCCGCCAACGATAGCAACGGTGATGCCTTCGGCCATCGCAAATGTTGCGCTGCCAGCAAGCAATGCCACTGTGGTTGCAGCAGTAATCAAAGTTTTTATTTTAGACATTTTAGGTTCCTCCCATTTTGTCGTCATCGTTGACGAGTTCTTGTAATGTTGAAAACGGAAGTTTTATTCCACGACCCCCAGCGATACTCATGCACATTTTTGATTGTTTTCAATCAAAACTAAGAATAAGAAAATAGCTGGCGCGATTTTTGAAGGACTGAATTTTGCCCATACATCGCATCGATGATATTGCCAGTTTAGCTGGAGTAGGAACAGCCACGGTCGACCGGGTTTTAAACGAACGCGGTGGCGTCAGCCCGAAATTGGTCGAAAAGGTTTTATCGGCAGCGCGGCGGCTTAAACTCAACCGCATTTTGCCCGAGTCGCACCGACGTGTCCTTCGGATCGAGGTTTTGCTGGCGCGACCAGAGCTGCCGTTGGTGGCGCGTATGAAACATGAGTTTGGGCGATTATCTGAGCGCATGGATCGGTCTGTAATTATAGAGCGAACAATTCTTAAAACGGATGATCCGCGTGTCGTCGCCAAAGCTATCTGTCAGACCAAAGCCGATGGCATTATTTTCTATCCTCACGAAGACCCCCAAATTCAAGATGCCATTGCACAAGCCCAAGCTCGGGGCGTGCAGGTTGTAACGATACTCTCTGATGCGCCAGACTCTGGAAGGCTTGCCTGTGCTGGCACGGATCATTTTGAGGCCGGGCGCACTGCTGGCTTTTTCATGGCGCAAATGGCGCACGCAAGCGGGCCAATTGCTATTCTCTGTCACAATCAAAAAATTTATGGCCACGCCAAACGTATTGCGGGATTTTGTGATGCGCTGTCACGTCATGGAAAGCACCTGCGTGTGGCAAAGATTGTTGAAGGTGACGATGACTCGCGCAAATCTGAGTTGCAACTATTGAAAGCATTCAAAGCGCAGAATGATTTCGTTGGGATTTATAATGTCGGAGCTGCCAACGATGCCGTTGGCATTGCAATTGAAAGCAATCTGCTGCGCAATCGGCCAATATTTATTGG
>CAXTKN010000063.1:0-3336 GCA_964244805.1 uncultured Aestuariivirga sp. | reverse complement strand
CACTCAGAAGAAGTGATAGGCCAAGCACTGAAGACTTGGAAAGGGTCCAAGATTTATGTGGCCACCAAGGTGCGGCCTATCCAATGGCCCCGACCTGACGAGGTTAACCCGCAAATGCGTGGCCGCTTTCCTGAATGGTATATTCGCGAGAATGTAGAACGCTCTTTGAAGCGGTTAGGTGTTGAGCGAATTGATCTCTATCAGATGCACAGTTTTATGAACTCAGCCTTGGTTGAACTTGATTGGTTAGAGGTGCTGCATAAACTGCGCCTTGAAGGAAAGATTGATCGCATTGGCGTTTCGCTGCGTGACAATGAGCCCGATGAAGGTGTTGATGCCGCAACTTTCGGCCTTGTCGATTCATTTCAAGTCATATTCAATATGTTTGAGCAGCGCCCAGCCCAGCGATTATTCCCTGCTGGCGAAAAATCCAACTGTGCTTTTATCGCTCGGGTGCCTCTCGACTCAGGTTCACTGGTTGGAAATTGGACAGATGATTCTTACGCGCAATTCGAACACGGCTCTCAACAACACAACATGTTTCGCGGTGAACGATTTGCTGAAACGCTAAGGCGCGTTCGAGTTTTAAAAGACCTATGTTTACCGCACTACGCTTCACTCGCTGAAGCGGCGATGCGATATGCTTTATCTGAACGCCAAGTTTCAGCGCTCATCCCCGGCATGAAAAACCGCAACGAAGTTGACTTGAACATTGCAATTTCAGATGGCGCTGTTTTTCCTCCTGAGCTCAAATCGCAATTACCGCCTCACACCTGGATCAGGAACTACTACCATTGAACACCTTTGACCAACACCGCTTCGAATTACTATTGCCGTGGCAACTGCGCGACACCATTGCCGCCTCGCCCATAGCATATATCCCACTTGGGACATTCGAGTGGCACAGCGAACACTTGCCGATTGGTCTCGACGCGCTTACCGCGCACGGTCTGTGTCTGCGTGCTGCTGCAAAAACTGGTGGTGTGGTTTTACCTGCGCTGCACTATGGGACTGGCGGTGGTCATGGCGATTATCCATTCACGATCATTCTGGCAAAACCTGATGAAATAGAAGCGCAGCTTGCGTTCACAATCTCAAAACTTAAGTCCTTCGGTTTCAAGAAGATCATAATCTTCTCCGGCCATTTTCCAGATGCGCAACTTGATATGATTGATCGTCTGGCTGCAAGCCATTCGGACAAAGACATTAAAGTTTTCGCGGCGGCAGTAAACCGCATCGAAGGCCTTGATATTTCCCCTGATCATGCTGGTGTATTTGAAACAACATTGCTTTACGCCATGCATCCAAATCTCGTGCAAATTGATCGCCTCCCGTTATTGACCGATGCTCCACTCACAACAGATGATTGGAGTGAAACACGTCATGACCCGAAGCATTCTGTTTATGGCGTGTTCGGCCCCGATCCGCGCAGCTTTGATCCAGAGCGAGCGCCTACTTTGCTGGCTGTCGCGGTGGATTGGCTAGCCGATAGAGTTGCTATTTTTTGAAAGCATTAATCCCTGCATGAGAGGTGGTAGAGCACATCGCTTACTATGGGGTCCGCGCCATCTAAAAAAAATTATCGCGCAAACCAAAACTGAGATTTGGATTTACACTCCATTAGCCCAGCTACAAGTTTTTTTTAAAGATGCTGGGTGCAGAAGCTGGCAAGCAAATCACTGTGCAGTCGTTTGAAAATTAAACTCGTGAAAGTGTTTGAGTTTTAAACTCATTTGCATTTTAAGCTGAGCGGTCACTTCACCCAAATTGCATGCTACACACTGTCTCTTACTGCACACATAGCGCACTCGGCGTTTTCTAACTTGTTGAATTCATTGCAGTGTCAGTCCAATCCATCACTGTAACTGATTTGTGAAATAGAGTGTAGCTACAGGGGATTGCAGTTCTTAGCGTGTATAGTTTTCATTACTAATTTTTGTGCCGATGCTGGGATCTGCACGGTACCCAACTTGCATTGCTGCACACATTTTGCACATGCTATCTTGTAAATAGTTTGGCTTACACCGCCTTCAAATTCCTCTTGCGAAGCCCAACAGGGTTCAACTGTTTGCCAGTCGTTCATAGATTTTATCAGCAGCTTCAATCGCTGGATCGGCGGCAATATCCGCATAGCGAGTAGTCGTTTGAGACTGCGAGTGACCTGACGAACCCGCTTCATGCTTACGTACCGATCCACTGTCGTTCACCTTACATATCCGCTTGGGCGTCAAGGTTGGTCATTACAGAATCGTTGCCCAAGGTTTGAGTAAACTGAAAAAGGGTCATTTGCGGCCAAACTACGAAGCTGAAGATTTCTAGTTTGCAAGCTAGATGTTTGCCAATTGTAGGATTACGCCGCTGTGTTGCAACAGCTGCACTCGTTTACTTTCTAATTCCAATTGCAGGAAAAGCCTACAGCCACGATTCTGTCGCCAAGTTTCACTGGCTGCGACTCTTATGACTCATATACTTGAGACACCCAAACAGACTGCCGAACGAGTGGGGCTTTCACTTGGCGCTATCAATCGCTTGATAAATGATGGTAAGCTTTCCTTTGTCCGAATTGGAACCCGTAGACGGATTCCTCCTGGCGCATGGGAGGATTACATCGCAACTCATACGGTGAAATCATGCCGCGACGCTCTTCTGGACCAAAACTCAAATTCTTTCCCAATCGGAGCTACTTCTACATTGTGTGGACCGAAGATGGACGCAGCCGCGAGCGCAGCACTTACACTGCTGACAGCGCAGAGGCTCAAATCATCTTCGCGCAATTCCTCCAGCGCTTCACCCAAAAACTTGGCGCACGTGACCCGTCCGAAGTCCTTGTAACGGACATTTTGACGGCATACCTAGAGCGGCTGGAGACGACGGGCAAAGATGGGGAGAGGGCGGGGTATGCAGCGGTCCCACTTGCCAAATATTTTGCAGGTAAGTCACTAAACGATGCACCGGCTCTGTGCGAAGGATATGCAAATTGGCGTGTGGTTTCGGCAAGTACGGTGCGGCGGGATTTGGGCATATTGCAAAGTGCCATCAAACACGCGTTCCTTTCCCAAGTCATCTCGCGTTCCGTTCTGATTGTCCGACCACCTGAGTCACCTGCGCGCGAACGATGGCTGACAAGGCAGGAGGCGGCCTACCTCATCGCTGGCGCGCTTGGTTTCGAACCCACCGTGTATGATTTTAAATCACGGCAACCAATAAAATGGAAGCGAGTGACCAGACCGCAGTATCATCTCGCGCTGTTCATCCTCATTGGGCTCTACACAGGTCGCCGCAAGGAAGCGATCTTGTCACTACGCTGGTCCAAGGTTGATCTGGTTCGTGGCAAGA
>CAXTKN010000062.1:8980-11454 GCA_964244805.1 uncultured Aestuariivirga sp. | reverse complement strand
CGTGTTGGTAATTTCTCGGAATTGTTCAAGGGCAAAAAATCAAACAGTCTTCGCACCTGCTCTAGTGTCTCAATGTCATTGTCATAGGCGCCATCGGCCACAGAAGATTTTTGCGTGTGCGTCGTTGCCCCACCCAACTCCTCAGCCGTCACCACTTCATTGGTTACAGTCTTGACCACATCAGGGCCGGTGACAAACATGTATGATGTATCACGCACCATAAAAATAAAATCGGTCATAGCAGGTGAATAGACTGCGCCGCCTGCGCAAGGCCCCATGATCACTGAGATTTGTGGGATAACACCTGAAACTTCGGCATTGCGGCGGAATACCTCGGCATAACCGGCAAGTGAATCCACACCTTCTTGAATGCGCGCACCACCTGAGTCATTCAGCCCGATCACGGGTGCGCCAGATTTCACGGCCAAATCCATGATCTTGCAAATCTTGCGCGCATGGGTTTCAGAAAGTGAGCCACCTAGCACCGTAAAATCCTGCGCGAAAACATAGGTGATCCGGCCATTGATCGTGCCCCAGCCGATCACCACGCCATCGCCAGCAATCTTTTGTTTCTCCATGCCAAACTCAGTGGAGCGGTGGACAACAAAAACATCATACTCCTCGAACGATCCTTCATCGAGCAACACTTCAATCCGTTCGCGCGCCGTCAATTTTCCCTTGGCATGCTGGGCATCAATACGCGTTTGGCCCCCACCAAGATAAGCCTCGGCCCGCCGCGCATCCAGCTTTTCAAGAATTTCGTGCATAAATAACCAGTCCCCCCGGGTCCATCACTCGACATGTCATAATTGCCGTTTATTTGAAAAGGTGCAATGGTTTAAGAATGTTTGTTTCAGAGGCAAATCACATATGACACTCGAGCAATTTCTCGTCAGCGGCCTAGTTTACTTAACGGCTGCAGTAATATCTGCACTTATTGCCAGAAGGCTCAATCTGAGTTCGGTATTGGGGTTTTTAATTGCTGGTGCGCTGATTGGCCCGTCGGCTTTCAACCTTGTCGGTGACAATGGAGAAACAGTAAAGCAATTCGCCGAATTCGGCGTGATCGTGATGTTGTTTCTGATTGGATTGGAGTTGGAACCGTCGAAACTTTGGGCTTTGCGCAAGCAAATCTTTGGACTTGGCGCATTGCAAGTAATCGGCGTTTCCGCAGTCTTGGGACTTGCCGCAATGTTGGTAGCCCGCGATTGGCGGGAGGGACTGGTAATCGGAATCATACTTTCCATGTCATCAACGGCAATCATTTTACAAAGCCTCGAAGAGCGCGGCGTTCTTAAAACGCCAGTTGGCCAATCAATATTTTCCGTCCTATTATTCCAAGATATTTCCGTTATCCCAATTCTGGCAATATTTCCGCTATTGGCAGTAGCGGCACCACTTGAAGCGAGTGCATCATCTTCGATGATCGGTCAGTTCCCCGCTTGGTTAAAAGCCATCAGCATTATATTTGCGGTTGGCTCAGTAGCATTGGGTGGACGATATCTGACGCGTCCGCTTTTCCGAATTGTTGCCGATACGGGTGCAAGGGAAATTTTTGTAGCAACAGCATTGTTGCTCGTCGTTGCGATCACACTTGTCATGGAAATGGTCGGCTTGTCGGCAGCACTTGGCACATTTCTGGCCGGCGTTGTGCTGGCCGACAGTGAATACCGCCACGAGCTTGAAATGGATTTGCAGCCCTTCAAAGGTTTGCTGCTTGCCATATTTTTCATAGCTGTAGGTGCAGGTGTAGATTTCAAACTGATCTTGGCCGCACCTCTATTAATGGTCTTCGGACTTTTGACATTTATAGTACTAAAATTTCTAACCCACATTCTCCTGGCCCGCAGCTTCGGAATGCAAAATGCGGATGCATCAAGATTCTCAATATCACTCGCGCAAGGCAGCGAATTTGGATTTGTGCTTGTCGGAATTGCGCTTGGGTTGAATTTATTATCGGCCAACATTGCTGGCCTCTTAACAGCCGTTATTGCACTCTCAATGGCCACTGCAGCCCTGCTTATGATGATCGACGATAAATTTCTCCAACCTTGGTTGGGTCAGAGAGAGGAAGACCGAGAAGCCGATGTCATAACCCACGATGGTGTCGATGCAATCATCGCAGGTCACGGGCGCTTTGGCATGACCATTGGTCGCGTACTTGCCGCGCAAGGTTTGAAGACAACCCTGCTCGATCATGATTCAAGCCAAGTTGATGCATTGCGTAAATTTGGGTTCAAGGTCTTCTATGGTGACGCACTTCGGACTGATCTTTTAGAAGCGGCTGGGGCCAAAGAAGCAAAAATCATGGTGATTGCGATTGACGACCGTGAAAAAATAACTGAGCTCGTCAAAGTGGCACAGCTTAACTTCCCCAAATTGCAGCTTTTGGTCCGCGCCTATGACCGCTCACATGCTGGTGAGCTTTTGAAAATTGGCGTCAACTATGTTTACCGCGAAGTTTTTGGTTCATC
>CAXTKN010000062.1:0-8880 GCA_964244805.1 uncultured Aestuariivirga sp. | reverse complement strand
GGCACCCCCGCGGATGCCCTTTCGAATTCGCAAAGCAGACGAATTAAGCTGTTTTATTCATCTGGCTTTTGATCATGCCAACGATTATTTGAATGACAATGCCACCAACGCCTGAAGCAGCGATGTTGCCAACGTTCAAGCCCCCGCCTGCAACGTTTGCAATTGCAGGGATCAATGAGCCCAGAATTGAGCCCGCGCCGACACCGCCAACTGCGCCAGCGATTGTGTTGCCCAAACCACCAAGGCTTGAGTCTTTCATAGCAGCGCCACCGACGTTACCGCCAACTGCACCAGCAACAAGTTGCAAAATGATTGGTAAAAGTGATTCCATAAATAGTGCCTCCCAATATTCGTAATTGATTCGAACTACCCCACGGCAGCTCGAAAAGCTTACCAACAATTGAGCAAACTACAATCACCGATATACAACTTGGGAATAAGGCTATTGTGCAATGCAATCAGTAAGCGTTTTCACTTTTCAAAAGCGCCATTGGTGTCTTGGCTAAAATATAAAGATCAAGTCCCAAAGACCAGCGATCAATATAATCGAGATCATGTTTCACGCGTTGCTCAAGCTTCTCATGCGTATCGGTTTCGCCGCGCCAACCATTGATTTGGGCCCAACCCGTGATGCCAGGCTTCACCTTGTGACGCGCAAAATAACCATCAATCACTTCATCATAAAGCGTGCCAGCAGCTTTTGCTTGCGTCGCATGAGGACGCGGGCCGACGAGTGAGAGTTGACCTTGAAGAACATTGAACAGTTGCGGCAACTCATCCAGTGATGTCTTACGAATGATGCGTCCGACTTTCGTTACCCGTGGATCACCTTTGGTGACCAGCTTAGAAGCTGATGCATCACTCATGTTAGTGAACATGGAACGAAATTTGAAAACTTGCACCAACTCATTGTTAAAACCAAATCGTTTTTGGCGGAAAATAATTGGGCCTTTGCTTTCAATTCGCACTGCCACGGCGACAACAAGCATGATCGGCGACAGCAAAACAATTGCCACTAAGGCAATGGCGCGGTCGAGCGTATCTTTCATAAATTGGTCCCAGCCATTGAGGGGACGTTCGAACAATGAGAGCAAAGGAAGATCGCCAATGTAGGTATAAGCATGCGGCGAAAGCTTGAGAATTGCGGCCTGACCACTCACCCGAATATCGACAGGCAATTCCCAAAGCCGTTTGAGGATTTGTAACAGTCGTTGTTCAGCCGATAACGGAATCGCGACGATAATCAGATCAACACGGCTGCTGCGCGCATATTCCGCAAGCTCGGCAATCTTGCCAATTTTCTTATGCTTGCGAACTGATTCAGGACTGCGATTGTCAAAACGATCATCAAACAACCCAATGATTTCGATATCGAGTTCTTTAGAGTTTTCGAGTGTGGAGATCGCTTCTTCAGCCGCCTTGCCACCGCCCACAATAGCGATGCGTTGCCGCGAATGGCCAAGACGAACAATAGGCCTTATCCAAATTTGCGCTATGCCCCGGCTCAAAATAAAATGCAGCGCAGTGAGGCAGAGCCAAAGTTTAATCCAATCAGCACCAAGATCAAGATTGATCAAGACTGAAAATTGAAACAGCACAATTCCAACAATCGCCGTCGTGATCCAAGATTTGACGACCGATAAAAAACCTTTTGCCAACCCTTGAATTTGATAAAGCCCCAGGCTTCGCAAGAGAAACAGGCATGCAAAACCCAACAACGCAATAAAAAATCCAGCGGTGCTGGGCGTGGCCGCATCAACCCGGCGAACCACCAAAAGTGTAATGATCAGGCCACCAGCGAAGAATACCAATGCGTCGACACTCTTGAGCAGACGCTGGAATACTTCGCTATCAGCAAAACTTTTATTCATCTCATCCATCCCTAGATCATCTCCCGTTTGACGAAGGTGATTTAGGAATGAGTAAAGGCGGCCCCAATCCGCTTTTGTTTTGAATGGCACCGTTAAAAAATGGTTGGCAAACTCGGTCGAATTAGCCCTAAACCATGAAATCACAGCGGATTGGCGCTGAATGTATCACAATCTTTCAAGCTTTTAGCTGCAACGCCCGTTTTGAACCATTTGACGCGCTGTGCTGATGTGCCATGTGTGAACGTGTCAGGCTGCGCATAACCGCGCGACTGCTTTTGCAAATGATCATCACCAATCTGGCTAGCGGCGTTCAAAGCTTCGTCAATATCGCCTGCCTGCAAAATATGCTTTTGCGCATCTGCCTCTGTCGACCAGATTCCAGCAAAACAATCGGCTTGCAATTCCATCTTGACGGAAAGCGCATTGCTTTCAGCCTCTGATCCCTGGCTGCGCGCCTGTTGCACTTGGTCAGCAATCCCCAACAAGTTTTGCACATGATGGCCAACCTCGTGGGCCACTACATAAGCCTGAGCAAAATCACCTGGTGCGCCCAATTTGGTTTTCATATCTTGGTAAAAAGCAAGATCAATATAAACCTTGTGATCGGCTGGGCAGTAAAACGGCCCCATGGCAGATTGCGCTGTGCCGCAGCCAGATTGCGTGTAGCCCGTAAACAAAACCAGCCGAGGCTTTTCATATTGCTGGCCCATGCTCGTGAAAATTGGTGTCCACACATCCTCTGTTGAAGCCAAAACCTTTGACACAAACACCTTACCGGCATCCGTAGTCGTTACGTCTTGGGTGGCAGCACCCGAGCCACCATCCAAATTACCATTATTTGCGGATTGCCCTAGATTGGTGTCTTTTGGTAGCTGGATTTGGGTTGTGTTGCCAGGCATCGTAACGCCTCCGCCGCCGCCATTGACCATGTTGATGACATCAATGCCGAGAAATAATTTCAGCGCAAAATACGCTACAACCAAAAGAATAATGCCCTTCATGCCAACAGTGCGAAATAGCAAAGGCAGCAACATCGCAAGGCCGCCACCACCGCCCATGCCGCCACCGCCTCCGCCAAGACCACCCATGCCACCGCCGCCTGGGCCAAAGCCGCCACCGCTGTCGCGTTGATCATCGACATTATCACTCTGGCGTTGATTATTCAGGTCCATATGGTTTGCCTCACTCAAATTTGTATTAGCCCCGAATTTGCCGTGTTGAGAGCCGAATTGCAAGAAAGGAGTTAAGGTCCAGTTGATTCTAGCCAACAAGCAGGCTGGGCACTCTTAATCATCAGTGTTTGAAAAAACTACCTGAGATGTATTTTGCTTTTTAGGAGCAAGTCGCATTTGGTGTTTTGCTTTTCGACCCGAAACACGCGCACGCCAAACTTTGAAACTTCCTGGTTTCAGGTTGGCACGCATCAAAGCAATCACTTGACTTTCTGTAAATCCGACAACTTGTTTGATTGCATCAAATGAAACTTCATCTGCCCAAGCCAGACCAATAATTTCATGAATTTTCTCTGCACTGTAAATTTCTTTTTTCATAGCGTTGTTCTTCGCATAATAACACGAATGATATGCCGCGACAGATTAACCCATCAGTTGCACGCAAGATGGGTAGTTTGGGTTTTAATCAGGCCTGCGGTTAAAGGGCTCCGAAACCGAAAGTTGATAGCTGTTCAAAGCACGTCACATTAATGACATTTTTTTTGAACAAAATTTTCTTGGGATGGTGTTCTCAACCCGAGGGGACTCCAATGGTTTGTAAAGCGTTTTTTTTAATCAGTTCTGCAGCACTTATGTGTTCGTCCGCGATAGCGGAGGTGAATGTCGCTCAGATACAATCTTTTCAGGGAAAAGTTCTTGTCAATCAGGGACAAGGTTTTAATCTCGTCACGATTGGAATGACACTAAAGCCTAGCGATAAAATTCTGATCAGTAAAAAATCTTCCGCAATCGTCGCTTATGCGAACGGTTGCCAAGTCTCAATCTCGGAACCAAAAGTTCTAACAATCGTCAAAACCGCGCCTTGCCCAGCTAATGGAAAAATAGCCAGCGTCGGATCAGACTTTGCAACCCCTGTTGCGGGCGGTGGTGGCGGATTGCCACCACCGGTGATTGGTATTGGCGCATTTGGCGCAGTAGTCGCGACAGCACTCATTTTGGATGTTTCAAACAAAGACACACCAGTCAGCGCGCCTTAGGATTTAACGCGCGTCTCGATCACTGGTCGGCGACATTCTCCCAAGGTGTCGTCGGTTTTTTGTTTTCATTGCTTTCACTTGTCTTCCACATTGTGGTCACACAGGCTATGAAGCGCCATCATGACGGATAAACTCACCATCGCTTTAGCGCAGCTCAACCCCACAGTTGGCGCGGTACATTCAAATTTGGGGAAGGCGAAGGCTGCCATTGCGGCCCTGCCTCCAGTTGACCTAGTATTGTTCCCAGAACTCTTTCTGGCCGGTTATCCACCAGAAGATCTGGTGTTGAGACCTTCATTTGTGATGGCCTGTAGAGTCGCCGCTGAAGAGTTAGCGCGCGACTACTCCAATGGGCCCGCAATACTCATCGGCCTGCCATGGCGCGAGGGCGATAAGTTACATAACGCAGTGGCCCTGCTCAACGGCGGTAAAATCGAAACACTGCGCTTCAAATATGATCTCCCCAACTATGGCGTGTTTGATGAAAAGCGCGTGTTCCAGCCCGGCCCTGCCCCCGGCCCCATTAATTTCAAAGGCGTGCGCATCGGCGTACCAATCTGTGAAGATATTTGGACAGAAGAAACCTGTGAGACACTTGCCGAAACCGGTGCTGAAATTCTGCTTTCACCCAACGGCTCACCATTCGAGCGCAACAAGGATGATGTGCGCTTGAACCTTGTGGTCGCTCGCGTCAGCGAAACCAAGCTTCCCATGGCCTATCTCAATCAAGTTGGCGGCCAAGATGAGTTGGTCTTTGATGGCGCATCATTTGTGCTGAACGCTGACCGCACACTGGCCTTGCAAATGCCGATGTTCGAAGAAGCAGTGGCCATCACAGAATGGGTGCGCGGTGATAAGGGTTGGCACATGCTTCAAAGCACCGTGGCCAAATTGCCAGAGAATGAAGAAGAAACGTGGAAAGCCTGCGTGCTGGGATTGCGTGATTACGTCGACAAAAACAAATTTCCCGGCGTAGTACTGGGCATGAGCGGCGGCATTGATAGCGCTGTAGTTGCGACCATGGCTGTTGATGCTTTAGGCGCAGCGCGGGTACATTGTGTCATGTTGCCCTACGCATATACCAGCCGCGACAGTTTGGTAGATGCTGAAGAATGTGCCAAGCTTTTGGGTGTGCGCTATGATGTAGTGCCGATTAAGGAACCTGTGGAAGGTTTCATCTCCGCCCTCGGCCCCATGTTTAAGGGAACGCCTCCAGGCGTAACGGCAGAAAATATGCAGAGCCGTTCGCGCGGTGTAATCCTCATGGCAATCTCAAATAAATTTGGCAGCATGGTTCTGACAACCGGCAATAAATCCGAAATGAGCGTGGGCTATGCAACCCTTTATGGCGACATGAATGGCGGGTTCAACCCAATCAAAGATGTCTACAAAATGGAAGTCTATCGCTTGGCCGCGTGGCGCAATACGCAGGGCCATATCATTCCTGAACGTATCATCACCAAGGCCCCAACCGCCGAACTGCGAGAAAACCAAAAAGACCAAGACTCGCTTCCGCCTTATGAAGCACTCGATGATATCCTGGAAGGCCTTGTGGAGCGCGAGCAAACCGTGGCCGAAATTTCAGCGCGCGGGCACGAATTGACCTTAGTTAAACGCATCCAACATATGCTTTACATCGCAGAATACAAACGCCGACAGGCGGCACCGGGTGTTAAAATCACGCGAAAGAATTTTGGCAGAGACCGCAGGTATCCGATCACAAATGGTTGGCGAGATCATAAGTAATTCTAACATCTATTTGCGCATTTCAAAATTTAATAACAATAATCCAGCCCCGCAAAAGTTACAGGGCTGGGTTAATGTTGCTACACGACTCAATAGTTAATTATACGCAGTGATGATGACCATCACTTACCGCGCCAAGCGCCAAGCCGGCACCGCCGCCAATTGCAGCACCTCCAACAGCATAAGCGCCGCCATACAGCAGTGCGCTAGCAATACCGCCGGTCACAGCGCCTAAAACTACTCCAAGCACGATTATGCCACCAACGTCTTCGTTAGTCATGCAAGCAGCGCGATCTTGATAATGATGGCGTTTCCCAGCCATTGCAGGGCCCGAAGCCACCACAATGCTGCTTGTTGCCAAAGCGATAGCCAAAGTAATACTCATTAGATTTTTCATATTGTTACTCCATAATTTGACGTTCTGTTCGAAACCGCATCTGCACGAGCCTCATTTTTTGGAAATGCTCAGCCAATGCAGCCATTTTAAAAGAACAATTCAGGCGGGAATTGGTTCCAAACTAATTTTTGCGAGAGTAGAAATATTCGTTCAAAATAAAATCAATTCAATGGGTTACAAATTACAAAACAGATTTTTAAAAAAAACAGCCCAGCAAATTCGCTGGGCTGCAAGATGTTTTATCTAACTGCCGATAGTTACGGCGTCGCTAAACCTCAAGCGCAATGATGATGGCCGTGATGCACAGCACCCAACAAAAGGCCAGCACCACCACCAATTGCGGCACCACCAACAGCATAAGCGCTACCATAAACAAGAGCGCTGCCAACGCCACCAGTTACAGCTCCGAGGAGTGCGCCAACCACAATAATTGCACCAACATCACCTTCGTCCATGCAAACCGTTTCAGCTTGATGGTGCTTGGCCTTGGCCATGGCAGGTGCTGCCGCTGTTACAACACTGCTTGCAACCAAAGCTACAGCCAAAGAAATATTGAGTAGGGATTTCATTTTGATTCTCCTTAATTTGACATATACGTAAAAACCGCATCTGTATTAGACTCATGCCTCCTGAATCTATACGCAAACGTTAGCAGGAAAATTGTGGCTGGAATAGGAGCCTCAACCGATGATTTTGGGCGATAAAGCCGCACCTATGAGGCCTCAAAATCGCTGTTTTAAATAGTATTTTACGCAACTATTACAATGCCGAAAATTTAGCTCATTTCAAGTGTCTTCTTTAAACTGATCGAAAATTTCACAATTCGTCAAACGCTCAAGAATCACTTAATCCACGGTTTATGAAAAATATCATCGCTTCACTAATGATTGTCATTGCAACTGCCTGTGCCCAAGCAGCACCTGAAGGTGGTCCGTTTCAACCTATGGATGCCCTCACACCCGGTGAGATCGAAGCAACAGTGAAGCTTTTAAAAGATGCCGGTGACGCCGATAAGGATACAACTTATCCCGCCATCACGTTGCGCGAGGCGCCGAAGGCAGACATCCTAAAATGGCAACAGGGTCAACCTTTCTCACGCGCAGCCTTTGTCATCTTGCGCAAGCATAACAAAACCTTCGAGGCTATCGTCGATCTCACAGCTAAAAAAATTACCTCCTTCACAGAGAAACCCGGCGAAGAACCAATGATCATGGATTATGAATGGGTGGCAGGGCGCGATAAATTCATGGCCGACCCGCGCTTCAAAGCCGCAATCGCCAAGCGTGGTTTGAAAGATATGAAGCAAGTTTTTTGCACGCCTAATTCCGCAGGCACATTTCCAGGCGATGGTTTTGAAGGTCGCCGCATTTTGAAAATCCCGTGCTTCTCGGGAGAAAACCGTTTGCACCCCCTGCTCGCCCGCCCAATTGAGGGTTTGATGGGCATTGTTGATTCCAACACGGGTGAAGTATTAGATGTACTTGACCGTGAGACGGTCGAATTGCCCGCAGCACCCAAGGGCTATGGCGCTGATCTGCCCAAGCTCGACAAAGTCACTAATCCGATTGCCATGATCGCCCCTGATGGCCCGAACATTGAACTCAGTGGCAATCTTGAAATCAAATGGAACCGCTGGCAAATGCATGCCAGAGCCGACAAACGCGCTGGCCTCATTTTGTCACTGGTCAAATTCGATGACGGCAAAAAACTGCGCGACATTGCTTACCAAATGAATGTATCCGAACTGTTCGTGCCCTATATGAGCCCCGATCCAACCTGGAGTTATCGCACCTTCATGGACGCCGGAGAATTCGGCATGGGTTATCTCATCGCAACACTGAAGCCCGGTGTTGATTGCCCACCCAACGCCATATTTATCGATCTCACTTTCCCCAATGATGTGGGCGGTATATACACAAGGCCCGCAGCGCTGTGTGTTTTCGAACGTGCCAATGGTGACCCAGCATGGCGACATTATGTAGCCAGCACAAAATCAGTCGCAGGCGTACCCCAAGTTGAATTGGTGGTGCGCCACATTCCTACCGTTGGAAATTATGACTATGTAGTCGACTATGTTTTCAGCCCACAGGGCAACATCACGCTGCGCGTGGGCGCCACAGGTTTTGATGCCGTTCAATCATCTACGGCCACCAACATGGAAAGCCCCACAGCCTTGGCTGACACAGCTTACGGCACACTAATTGCGCCTTACAACGTCGCTATCAACCATGACCATTATTTCAACTTCCGTCTGGACCTTGATGTCGATGGTCCAGAGAATTCTTTGGTGCGAGATGCATTTTTTGCTGAACCCGCAAAGGATTCCAAAACCCGAAAGTCGCTTTGGACTTTAAAAACAGGCCGCTACACCGCCGAGGGCCCCATCGTCCCAGACCATATGGCCACTGGCGGCGAAACTTGGCGCGTTGTGAATACCAATGAAAAAACCGGGCTCAAATTTAATCCAAGCTATTGGATTGATACGCACCATCAACCAACATCAATTCTCGACCCAGCAGATTCGCCGCAAATCCGCGCTGGCTTTACATCGCAAACGCTGTGGGTCACCAAACGCCGCGATGATCAATATTGGGCAGCCGGACTTTATCCTAATCTTTCGACTAAAGACGAAGGCCTGCCCGCATTTGTTGCAAAGA
>CAXTKN010000061.1:0-11561 GCA_964244805.1 uncultured Aestuariivirga sp. | reverse complement strand
CCAAAGTTCCGCGTGAGCGCCGCAAACTTGGAATGGAAAGACGTCTCTTTCGTCAGAACAACATCAGCATCGGGGGAGGAGCGGTAAGCCATGGCGCGTTGAAAATTCTCTTTTGCGGCGTAAGTGCGAACGTGAATATCTGTGGGGTCCCAGCCATTGCCGGGGTCAATGTCATCAGGGCACGATGAAGTCACACACACCAAATCCGTCAGTGCACGGAGCAAAACATAATCGCCCGCACGTGACCATGATTCATCAGACGTGATGATGTTGCTATGATCCATTCTTGTATTGTAGAAAAAATTCAGCGCTTCCCAGCCGCGCCGCTTGGCAATGGCATAGGGTGTGAGTGCGTAATTGAAATTATCCGTGCAGTTCACATGGCCGGGATAGCCCATGTCATCATAGAAGCGCGAATTGCAGGCCGTCGCAAAAGCATCATGCCTGCCACATGTGTCCTGCACCACTTCAATCATCGGCTCGAAATCAAAACCAAAAGCTTTCGATGGTAATCCGGGACTGGGATAGGCGCGGCCCGTAAGCGTGCGCGTCACTGTGGCATCCAGCGCGTTCTCAATGCCTTTGTCTAATTTTGCAACAGAGAAACATTGGAAATCCGTCATCTGACGGCCCGACACATCAATCACCTGAATATACTCGCCAGCTTTCACCATATAGGCTTGGGCAGTTGCCGCGCGAACACGGATATCTTGCAACGGATCAGCCAAAGGGTCAGGCAACGCCTCGATATTTTTATATTTTGGATTGGCCCGCGTGATCTTCAATTCAATGTCAGTTGCGGTATCATTGCCGTCCACCGACATCAAACCAGCAGGAGCAACCACAATCAGAAACCCATCACGGCCAACAGTGAAAGAAACCTGGTCACCAGCACGCCCCGAATGTCCAAATAAATTAATTGATGACGCCAATCCCAAATCAATACCGCGGCTCTGTAACGCCTTGCGCGAACGCATTGCATCTAAAGCAGCCGAAGCCAAAATAGCTTTCAACCCCTCGCCAGTTCCATTGGGCTTTTGTCCCAAGGAACCAGTGTCAAATTTTCCCGCCGCATCGCAAAACAAAATTTCCGCAGGCTGCCCACCTTCAATATCGGTCAGCTGCAACACGTCGCCCGCAACCACCGGCACCACCAAAGATCCTTGCCCTTTGATCACATGCCGCTCGACGCCGCGCGGCAATTGCCGAACACCCGGGCGCAGGATGCGGCTCGCTGCGGGAGCAATCGAACGTGAAAGTTGTATCTGATTCATAGTGGAAATCTCATTCTTGGCCGCACTATCGCACAGTTTCACTTGACGGTCGATATAATGTCATTCACAAATGTTTCCTGTGGCGAAGTTTTAATGAAAAAAAACACGTCGGGGAAATGAACAAGAAGAGGGGATAATTATGTCAACAATCACTGCCGGTGAACATGCCGGAAATGCCAGCACGGGCGAGCTCGTTCGCTCGCTCGACTGGAAAGGCGCCTTCTGGGTCGCTGCGGGCGTTCCACCGCTCGTGTTATTCTCAATTGGCGGTATAGCCGGAACGGCAGGCAAAGTAGCCTTCGTCGTCTGGATTATTTCAATGATCATGGGCTTCCTGCAGTCTTTCACCTATGCAGAAATGGCAGGCATGTTCGGCAATAAGTCGGGCGGTGCATCAGTTTATGGTGCCACAGCTTGGCTCCGCTATTCTAAATTCATTGCGCCTCTTTCAGTGTGGTGCAACTGGTTTGCTTGGAGTCCAGTTCTGTCGCTCGGTTGCGTCATTGCAGCTGGCTATATTCTAAATTCATTTTTCCCCATTCCAGTTTTCACCGAGCAATCAGCGCAAGTGGTTGCGTGGTTGGCTGATCCAGCCAACGCTGGTAAAGCTGCTGCGGATGCGATTGCCGCTGTCACAACGGCCGCAACACCGGCGATACGCAGCTGGGAATTTTTGACTTTGAATATCCCGGGCCTGGGCGGATTGCATTTTAATGCCAAGTTCTTGATTGGCACAGTGTTGATGCTCTTGATGCTTGCAATTCAGCATCGCGGCATTGCCTCTACAGCGAAAGCCCAAAAACTTCTCGCAATCATTGTGCTGGTGCCACTGTTGCTGGTTGGCCTTGTGCCAATTTTGACGGGCGCAATATCAAGCGCAAACGTAACCGGTCTCTTGCCACCAACAGCAGCCTATTCCGGTGTTGATGGCACATGGAGCATTGGCGGTTGGACACTCATTCTTGGCTCACTTTATATTGCCGCATGGTCAACATACGGTTTTGAAACCGCAGTTTGTTACACCAGCGAATTAAAGAACCCAAAGACTGATACGTTCAAAGCCATTTTCTATTCTGGCTTGCTATGCTGCGTATTCTTCTTCCTCGTGCCATTTTCTTTCCAAGGTGTGCTCGGTCAATCGGGCTTGCTGGCTGGCGGAATCGTTGATGGAACAGGTATAGCTGAAGCGCTGGGTAACATGGTTGGTGGTCATCCAATCGTCACACAAATCTTTGTGATCTTGATGATCTTGGCCTTGTTCCTCGCCATCATGACAGCGATGGCTGGTTCCTCGCGTACTTTATACCAAGGCTCGAAAGATGGTTGGCTGCCGCGCTATCTCAGTGGCGTTAACGAGAACGGTGCTCCAACCAAAGCAATGTGGACAGATTTTGTGTTCAACTTGTTCCTGTTAGCATTGGCATCGGACGCTGCTGGTTATTTCTACGTGTTGGCAATTTCCAATGTGGGTTATATCATTTTCAACTTCTTGAATTTGAATGCAGGTTGGATCCACCGTGTTGACTCAGGTCATATCGCACGTCCCTGGAAAGCCCCAACAGCGTTGATTGGTTTCAACACATTTCTCGCTTTTGTAAATGCGCTGTTCCTAGGCGCAGGCGCAAAGGTGTGGGGATATTCTAACGCTTTATGGGCTGGTCTAATTTTCGCAGCTTTCATCATCCCTGTGTTTTATTATCGCCACTACATTCAAGATGGCGGCAAATTCCCGAAAGGTGCGCTTGAGGCATTGGGATTGAAGGACGGTGATATGGGCCAGAGAAAAGCCGGCATGTTGCCATACCTCACACTCGTTGCAGGTGCCGTAGTGGTACTGTGGGCAAACTGGTTCTTTATATTGCCAGCATAGTAGACTGAAAACTATAGATGCCGTCATCGCTCATCGATGGCGGCATTTTTTTGCCAAAGATCAATTGGAAATGAGTTGCACTGCTTGGATCAATTCTGCTTCGAACTTAGCAGAAAGCCATCCGAAATCTTGATCAGCCAAATCTGGCCAGCGGCCGCATCAAAATCATCTGCCATTTTCTTGGCTTTGACATGCAGCTTGCCCGGAGCAACCTCTAGTCCAGATGCTTTTGTAAACGGGCTAGCGGCTCCGGCAGCGACTTTGATGCTCTTTGCACCAACAGAAATATTAACTGCCTTCTTGGTCTCATTGCTAAACAACACCGTGACCATGCCAGGCTTTGGCGCCAGCGGAGATTTGGCAGCAGCCACTTGGTCGGTGATCGATAATTCCACGATTGAATAACCCGAGTTTACGACATCGAGTGTTCCTGGGCCTTTCGGCGTTGTGAAGTGAAGAACCATATGATCGGGTGATTGTTCGATTGGTTCAACTTTCCAACCGCGCTTTAGAAATTCCGCATTATAGAGCGGCACAACAGCCTCCGGCGGCGAGTTTACATCAAAATGCGCGAGTGCAATAAAAAGGGCGTGTCCCGCAATATATTGCGTTGCCTGCGTAGGAACAGGCAAGCCGTCCTTTTCCATCATGGTCAAAGTTTCTGCTCCGGCAAGATTGCTATTGCCGATAAAAAGAAGGGTGGAAATCACAGTTGTGATTGTGAAATTTATCATTTTGCCCATCGGCATGCCTCTTATAATCAATACGCGTTCAACCGAAAACATCACAAGTTTTTTTCAAGCTTACTCACCTCGATAAAAATCAAAGGCCGAATAGATCGAATAAAAACTTATAAGTTTTTTTGCTTTCTTCTGGAACGTAATATGTAATCATCATAAAAAACCAATAGATTGCGTAAAATATGATTGCCATAACTAAACCAGTGAACATCAAACTGGCAGTTGAATCTGGCTTCGTTTCCACCGCTTCAGTCTGAGGTAAAAAAATACCTATTTCGCCCATCAAAAAAATCAAAAACCAAATAACAGCTATCACCCAACCATACCACCTGCGCTCAGCCAAATGTTTCGGCCACCAGCGCGACGATGGTTTTTGCTGTACTTCACTCATTGTATGCTCCGCTTTACAGCGGACGTTACAATGGCAACAACTTCCTTATCATTTCCACCCATCTTCATAATCTCTTTTATGAAATTGATCACATAGTCATGATCACCAACACGTTTCATAACGGCATTTTCACTTGCAGTAATTTCTGATTCCGCAGGTCCAGGCTGTTGGCTGGCAGTTGCCAAGACGGTTTTCTGCATATAGGGCAGAGCGCTCACCTCAACAATATCGCTCAATTGCTTTAAGTCATATTTTGCCGCTTCTACATTAGCGATACGCACGATAATTCCCGGAGCGGCTTTCTTAATGCCTTCAATAATATATTTCTTCATTTTGTCTTTGACGGCTTGAGTCAGCGTTTTGTCATCCGTCACGCCACTCACGGTTGCGCCACTGATCAACTCAATAATCTTTAAATTTGTAACCGCTGCTTTGGCTAAAACCAGAGTGGCGGCATTAACCTCAGCGTGTGCGAGATTAAAGTTCGCGAACGAAGTTGCTAGCGTCAGAGCGAACGCAAATCGTCGTGCGGTTGATGAATAAGTGAGTGCCATAATTTTCCTTTGGAATTTTCGGTGGAGGGCGATTCGCAGATTTTTGACCTCCTGATCAAAGCTAGATTCAATTGCGCTGTCGATAGCAAAATCGATTTTGGACTTACTCAGCATAAAAATTTGAACGAAGACACGTCCCAGAAGCAAGAGTTTCAGTAATTGGCGAACAAGCCGCCAAAGTTTGCGCTCTTATAATAATGATTGAATGCAATGGTGCCGCTTAGGTGACTCGAACACCTGACCCCCGCATTACGAATGCGGTGCTCTACCAACTGAGCTAAAGCGGCATAGGTTACAATATAAAACGATAACCGGATTCTGTGACGAATTCAACTCTGGCTATTCGATGCCGGGATCGTCCGGCGCGCGGAAGGTTTGGCTGGAAACGGGTTTGGGCCCTGCAGTTTCCAAAAGCGGAACGGCATCATCATATTGCGATTGCCAACCAAGCCCGGGCGGCTGTTCGAAGGGTGGCTTCCACGAGCAAGGCACAATCTCGCCTGTCACGGGTGATACAGGCGTCCAGCGCGGCGATGCAACACCATCTGACACCCAAATCGGATCGCGTGGTGCGTGAAGTGCGCGTGCCAGCCATTCGCGCGAACGACCCTTATCACCTTGTGCATCTTCAATCTGCGCCATCAATCCGCAAATACGCGCCTGTGGTTGTTCGGTCACATATGTTTCAAGTGCGGCCTTGGCCACATCCCAGCGCTTTGCAGCAATGGCGGCGCGTGCCAAGGCAAAGGCTGATTCCAAATTGGTTTCAGGGCGTCCGACCAAATCGCGCACGCGCTCAAATTTTTCCTCAGCACCATCATTTGGTTTTGCATTAGCAGCCACTTCGGCCAGATCAGGATGTGGCGACAGCGCCCACGTTGCACGCAGAATTTTAAGCGCTTTGCGGGGATTACCATGTGCCACATATGTGCGAGCCGCAACCAATGCAGCCGGCACCAATGATGCATCATTGTCTAACGCATCTTGAGCGAAGGTTTTGGCACGATCGCGGTCTTTTTCTTCTAGCTCGAGTGCTTGAGCAGCCAGCAGAATAGCTTGCTTCTTGGCCGCTTCCTCGCGCGGCAAAAGCCCAGCCTTGCCCTGCTGGGCGATTGTTGCAGCAGCTTGGGCCCAATCCTTAGCGGTGGTCTGCACTTGCAAAATTGCGGTTGAGGCCCAAGGCAGCCGCGCATTTTTGGCCAGCGCGCGCTCGGCAATCTTGCGTGCTGTACTCCAATCACCGGCCTGTTTGGCCTCCGCGAAAAGTCCGCGCAGTCCGAGCAGTTCTGTGTCGGGTGAATTGGTCATATCTTCGAAAGCTCGTTTAACCCCGGCGCGATCACCTTTGAGCTGAGCTGCTTGGGCGGTGAGCAACGTAATTAGGGGTTCGTTTTTTAGCGTTTCGCTGGCAATGCTTGCATGTTTTGCCGCCGCTTGCGCATCTCCCGCACCAGCCGCGATAATGCCACGCGACAATGATTCGTAAGCTTTGCGGTGCTTCCGAAAGCGCAAAGACTCGCGCACTGTTTTTGGGCTGCTCCAAATTCTGTGCACCAGTTTCCATATAAAATAAGCAGCTCCTAAAACCAAGCTTAGCAGCACGACACCAACCAACAGCGAAACTTGAATTTCGTGTAGGGGTGATTGAATGACGATCTTTTCAGGGCGGTCTGCCAACCACGCAAACGCGATGGCGGCCAGCACCAGCAAGAGAAATCGCCATAATAGTTTTATCATGTCGCCTATCCCCGCGCTGCAATTTGGCGCGCCACAGCGCGGCCCAATTGTTCGAGGGCCTCATCAGCGGCAATGCGCTTGGTTGCAGCAATACGCCAATCCTGCAAGGCTTGAGGCATCGTATCTAAATGTGGTTCGAGCAATTTAACGGCATCCCCCAGCTTTTCATTTTGAACAAGATCACTAGCTTGCAACGCCAGCTGTGCCCAATCAACCACACCAGTATTGCGAATGGTGATCAGCCCCGAAAATAATCCAGCTGTTGTGCCCCACCAACTGTCGTCATTTGCAGTCGGCGCTTCAGTCGTTTTCACAGAAGCTGCGGCAAAATTTTTCAAGTTCTCGCTCAAGGCTTGCAGTGTTAAAATACCCTTTGCAGCATCAGCGCCAAGGACCTCTAGCCCTTCAGCTGCTGGCACAATTGCGCCAATTGCTTTCAGCTCTGTTTGATATTCGGAACCTGCCGCAATTTTTGCTTTGAGATCAGCGTAAGACTGGGAAAGCTGCGAAGACTCCACTTTAGCGCTCGCATTCAAATCTTTCAGAGACGCGAAATCTTTTTCAAGCTTATCAACGCGCGCTGTAAGTCCTGATGAATCACCAGAGACGATAGTCGTCGTTCCAGTGGAAACCTTGCCCTTCAGTTCGTCGACAGCGGCGCTAGCAAGGCCCAGTGATTTTTCCAAAGCGGCTAACTTCGTCTTGCTATCGCCCGTATCAGTCTTCAAATTTGTTGCCAGTTTGCGTGCATCTTCTGCGGCGGCTTGGGCAGCGCCAAGTTGAGATTTTATTTCATCCGTCAGTCCAACAACGGCATCAAGCTTCTGCGCAGTTTGCCTATTGGCAAGCTCAACAGCGTCAACTCGTGCTGCCATGGCATGAAGTTGATCCGATGGGAGGTAGGTTGCAAGAACATCGCGGTAGAGCCACGCACCAGCGACAGCACTCAGGGCGAGTGCAGCAACACCCAAGCCATATGTGCCATAACGGCGCTTTGGCTTAGTGGGCGCAATTGGGCTTTCAGCAACATTATTATCAATGACGTTATCTGGGTCGATATCAATAATGTCCGATGGTTTGTCGTCTTGCGTCATGCCCCAATCACCTATTCTGCTTTGCTGATTCAATCAAGCAATGCCAATAATTCCACTTCTGTTGGCGCTGCGGCGACGGCTCTGGGCCAGCTTTGTGGCAGATTTGCTGCAACATTGGCAGATAAGCAAATATGTTTAATGCGGCTTGCGGTTTCTGTAAGTTTCAGGGTTTCAATTTCAGATGCCCATAGCTTTGCGGTCCTTGGCGAATATAAGAGAACGGCTTCGGCGCGTTCAATTTCGTTAGAAAATTCGGCCAAAGATGATTTGACGGCATCATAGGTGATGATGCGATCAACTTCAAACCCAGAGCTTTGCAAACGCCCCTGCATATCGCCCGAAGTCTCGGCACCCGAGAGATAGAGCAGCGGGCCATCCTGTGGCTTAAGATGGCCAACAATAAATTTATGTAACCCAATCACATCGCCGCCATGCGCCGAGACTTGGGCGAAGCCTTTGTCTTTTGCCATTTTTTCTGATTGCTGCCCAACAGCAAACAGGGGGATGTTTTGAATGAGGCTGATGTTGCTTATCACACGCACAGCATTCGCACTCGTTAAACAGATTGCTTGGTAGCGTTTGGACGGAACTGACACATTTGGTCGAGCTACGATTTTTAGCAGTGGCGTTATAGTTGGAATATGTCCAAGCGCGCGTAATTTTTCCGCGAGCGCTGCTGCGTCTTCAACCGGGCGCGTCAAAATAATCCGCATTAATACGCGATCAATTTTCCGCCGCGCGCTTTGACATCTTCGCCAGCGTCTTGCCCCATTTTAAATCCGTCCGACAAAGCGCCCTCGCGCGTAACTTCGAATATATGCTTACCGTCCAAGGTGAGAGCTTGGCCGCGAAATTTCAAGCGACCATTTTCAATAATCGCGTGGCCCGCAATCGGTGTGCGACACGAGCCATCAAGTGCTGCCATAAAGGCACGCTCGCAGATAACTGTTGTAGAAGTTGGATTGTGATCAAGTGGCACAACCAATTTGCGGGTCGCTTCATCATGCGAATTGGTTTGAATGCCAATGGCCCCTTGAGCCACCGAGGGCAACATGTCATCCATCGACATTATGCTGGTAATTTTATCTGAGAGACCCAGACGATTGAGACCCGCCACGGCAAGAAACGTCGCATCCGCAACGCCGTCCTGAAGTTTTTTCAATCTGGTTTGCACATTGCCGCGAAACTGTACTGTCTTCAGATCAGGGCGCGCATGCAAAGCCTGAGCAGTGCGCCGCACTGACGAAGAGCCGAGGATTGCGCCTTGCGGCATTTCCATCAAACTTTTCGAGGTCAAACTGATAAACGCATCACGCGGGTCTTCACGTGGCAAAAGTGCGACGAGATCAAGACCGAGCGGCAACTTTGCGGGCATATCTTTCATCGAATGAACCGCCAGATCAATCGTGCCTGCAAACAAAGCCTCTTCGAGCTCTTTTGTGAATAAGCCTTTGCCGCCAATCTCGCTTAAAGGGCGATCACGAATAGCATCTCCAGTTGTTGTAAAGGTAACGATAGCAAATGCATCGCTGTCCAAACCATGTGCTGCCATCAGCCGTTCACGAGTTTCATGTGCCTGTGCCAGAGCCAGTGGAGAGCCGCGGGTGCCGATTCTAATTTTGGGTGTAACTGTCATAATTTGCCAATTTTAGGGATTGGGTGCTAGAGCGGCAAGCCTCTAACACTTTTAATCCACATAATCTGCTGACGAATGACCGAGCAAAGCACATTTATTTTAGGAATTGAGACGTCCTGCGACGAAACCGCAGCCGCCGTGGTGCGCAGGCACGCAGACGGGCAGGGCGAGCTGCTGAGCAATGTGGTCTTGTCGCAGTTGAAGGATCATGCGCCATTTGGCGGTGTTGTGCCCGAAATTGCCGCACGCGTTCATGTAACACATTTGGATGGGCTGGTCGGCCGGGCGATGGCAGAAGCCAAGTTGGGCTTTGAAGATTTAGCCGCTGTGGCGGCCACTGCTGGGCCTGGGCTTTTAGGCGGCTTGCTGGTGGGCCTCACCGCCGGCAAAGCTATTGCCATGGCGTGGGACATTCCGTTTCTGGCGATCAATCATTTGGAAGGTCATGCACTCACCCCGCGCCTGCTGGCACCTTGTGCTTTTCCTTATTTATTATTGCTTATTTCCGGTGGCCACACGCAGTTTCAATTGGTCGAAGGCGTTGGCCATTATAAGCGCTTAGGAACCACGATTGACGATGCTCTGGGTGAAGCCTTTGACAAAGTGGCCAAGCTCTTAGGGCTAGGTTATCCCGGCGGCCCACGCGTTGAATCCTATGCCAAACGCGGCGATAGTAAACGCTTTGATTTTCCGCGTCCATTGAAGGGCAGGGCAGACTGCAATTTTTCATTCTCCGGCTTGAAGACGGCAGTGCGCGAAGTGGTGCACGGGCTTGGAACATTGAATGAGCAAGATGTTGCGGATGTGTGCGCATCATTTGAATTGGCTGTGGCCGAGACATTGGCGGATCGGCTGAAGCGCGCGTTTCAAAAGTTTCGTGACATGCATCCTGATGTTCAAAGCCCAACACTGGTGGTGGCGGGAGGCGTAGCTGCCAACCAGACTTTGCGCGGCGTGTTTGAGAACGTGACCGCCAAGAATGGTTTTAAACTCGACGTGCCACCATTTAATCTGTGTACGGACAATGCTGCGATGATTGCATGGGCAGGTGCAGAACGCTTGGCACTTGGCCTGACCGACAATATCGATTTTGCTGCAAAACCACGCTGGCCCTTGGATACGGTCGCCGCACCAATTTATGGTTCTGGCCGTTTGGGGGCTAAAGTATGAGCAAGCGCATTGTGATCATTGGTGGTGGTGCGTGGGGCCAAGCTTTAGCGCAAGTGGCTTCAAAAGCCGGTAACCGTGTTTCAATTTGGTCGCGCAAAACTGCTGACCAAGTTTTGGAAGGCGATGCGGCCGTGTTGGCCGTTCCTGCACAATCAGTTCGCGATGTCATTTTGACGACAAAAATAGCCAGTCCTGTCATCATTTCTGCCGCGAAGGGGATTGAGCGCGAGACCGGTTTGACCATGTCTGAGGTTATATCCGATCTGCTTCCTCTAGCACAATTCTACGCTCTGTCCGGCCCCAGCTTTGCAGCTGATGTTAGCACGGGGTTGCCTACTGCGGTTACATTAGCTGGCCCCAACATTGCCCAGGCAACATATTGGGCTAGAATTCTAAGTCTGCCGCATTTTCGCATCTACGCTTCCGACGATGTAACGGGTGTTGAAATCGGCGGAGCCATGAAAAACGTTCTCGCTATCGCGTGTGGAATATCTGAAGCGCAAGGTTTAGGGGAAAGTGCACGCGCTAGTTTAATCACCCGCGGCTTTGCGGAACTGTCACGCTATGGCGCAAAGCTTGGGGCCAAGCCTGAGACTTTGACGGGGCTATCAGGCTTAGGGGATTTGCTGCTCACCTGTGGCAGCACCAAATCACGCAACTATTCATTCGGATTGAATATGGGCAAGGGGTTCACAGTTGCACAAGCCATCGAACAATCACATGGCGTGGTTGAAGGTGCTTATACAGCTTCCATTGCTTCTAAATTGGCGCAAAAACACAGTGTTGAAATGCCAATTGTGGATGCCGTAGCGGCGATCATTGACGGACGCTCAAATCCACGCGATGAGATAGCCAGATTATTAAACCGCCCGGTGGGTGCTGAATTGAAACAGGATTGATGACATGCTTTACGCGCTGCTTTGCACGGACAAACCGGGCAGTCTTGAATTGCGAATGAAAGTGCGACCAGAGCATGTGGCTTATCTGAATGGGCCATCAGTTGCGCTCAAAGCCGCTGGGCCATTTCTCGATGATGATGGTAACCCAACTGGAAGCTTGGTGATTATTGAAGCAGCAGATATGGCGGCGGCAAAA
>CAXTKN010000060.1:0-11746 GCA_964244805.1 uncultured Aestuariivirga sp. | reverse complement strand
CTCTGTCGGCTTTGCCGACATCTCCCCCGCGAGGGGGGAGAATCAAGAGAAGGAAGGAAATGAAGTGGGAGCGGTGTTTATCAATCCGCACCAATCATTTGAAAATGTGCCGCGCATTGCTTGGGAGTTTTATATTGGGGGTTATCAGCCTGCGCAGAAATGGCTGAAAGATCGCAAGGGCCGTGAACTGTCCTTTGATGACATCAAGCATTATCAAAAAATCATCAAGATATTATCCGAAACCGACCGCATCATGAAAACCATCACCATGCCGCTCTAAAGCGTCGGTTGGTCAGCTGAGATCAGTCAATACCACAATCCGTCACCCCGGCGAAGGCCGGGGCTGGGCTAAACACATGCAACAAAGCCCAATCCCGGCCTTCGCCGGGATGACGAATTTGGTAAGTCTTGTTTCTTTATGACTGCCCCACGCTCTGGGCACGATGAAGCTCACTCCCCAGCCCGCACCGGGTTCTGTTCGCTCCACACTCTGGCCCGCGCTTCGGCTTCGAGGCGGATTTCTTCGGTGTTGGCGGCGCGGAGGTTGGCGAGTTTTGTGAAAATCATTGGGTTTTCAGTTTTGACGGCTGATTGGCTGGCGATGATGTACCACATCAAAGCGCGCGTATCGTCTTGGCGCACATAGCTGCCAGTGCGGTAAAGTTCGCCCAGATAGGCCGCGGCATCGGGGCTGTGTTTGCGCACAGCGGCGTTGAGCCATTTGAGGCCTTGCGACGGGTTCTTGGTCATGCCCTCGCCCTCAATGCTCATGGTGCCCAAACCATAAAGCGCGCGGGGATGGGCATAGGATGTGGCGATGCGCAGATAAGTGCGCGCCGCCAATTGTGGATTGGCCTTGAGGTTTGCACCTCTGATGCCGGTGCGCAAATAATCAGCCACGCGAAGCTGAGCATCAATCACAATGCGCAAGCGGTTTTGATCAGGTTCATCTGGATCAAAATTTTCGGCAACGCGGCTGTAATAGGAATAGGCGGTGGCGGGGTCTTTGGGCACACCCTGCCCCAAACGGTACATATGGCCCAGATACCAATCGGCCACCATGTTTCCATCTTCCGATGATTTGCGGAAATATTCGGCGGCCTGGCCGAAATCACCATCAGCGTAAGCGCCGCGCGCGCGCTTGAGATCATCCGTCCAGAAAGGAACAATATCAATATGGGGCAGTTTGATTTCGGGGGGACGCAAAGTGGAAAAAAAATCGCCGACGGAACCACCATCATCAGCTTGGACGGGCGCTGTAACACTCAACATCAACAACAGTGAAATGATGACGAAAAAAATACGAGGCATTTTCATGGGATCTGACACGCCCATAAATGAAACGGTAATGAGGCCAAGCTCAATACCTTTTTTCTGATTTTTCCAATGCCCATATCAATCAATGCTTGCGCCCAACGGGCTAAACCTAAACTCAAAATGTTAAGGCGATCTGACCAAAATGGCTGCACCGCAAATCTCTAAAAGAATTGAATTAAAAGCTAATTGCGGCAGATGATAGTTGAACCCGTGGCCCAAAATGGCTTGATGCACAAAAGTGGCCACTGTTGCGCGAATGCAACGGTTTTGAGGGGGTTCATTCTCAACCTCTGGCATGCCAATAATGCGCGATGACAGATTCTCTCCCCATCATGCCACCCATTGAACCTGCGCCTGAAAAACTGATCTTCGCCTATGTGCGCAGGCCCGGCCTCTGGAAAATCATGTTAACCAACCTTGGCATGGGGATTATCACCCTGACGGTTTGGCATTTTTGGGGCAAAACCAATGTCCGCAAACATATCTGGAGCTGCATCCACATCAATGGCGAACCACTCGAATATACCGGGCTGGGCGGTGAACTGTTTCGCGGGTTTTTATTGGTGTTTGTGATCTTTATTTTGCCGGTTTTACTTATCACAGGCTGGCTAGTTCTATCGCTTGGCCCTAACGATCCCGCAATCTCGCGTCTGAATTTGATTTTCTTTGCCGTTGGTTATTTGCTGAGTGGTTTTGCGCTGTACAAAGCGCGTAACTATCAGCTGTCGCGCACCAATTGGCGCGGCATCAGAGGCAATATGGCGGGATCAGCCGGGCTCTATAGCCTGACCTATTTTGGCAATATTTTAGCAAAGTGGTTTTCGTTTGGTTGGGCGACCCCGGTGATGAATGTGGTGATGTCGGAACAAATGATCGGCGATATGCGCTTTGGAGACTCGGCGTTTAAATTTAAGGGCCGCGCTGGCCCGCTTTATCCGACTTATGCGCTGTGTTGGTTTTTGACAGGGCTTGTCGTTATTGGCGGCATTTTCTTTTTTGTTTATGAAGCAGCATATTGGTTCGGTACTGGTTTTGAAGACGCCTTCAAACACGTTTTCAAAACTGAGGGTGACGCCAAGCCCACTGCTTCAGAATTGCAATTGGTTGGATTTTTCGCACTCGGGCTATTGGGCCTGCTGATGTGTTATGTTTTAATAATTCCGGCGTTATGGGCAATTTATTCTGCCAAAGAAATGCGAACTCTGGCCAACTACACAAGGTTTGATGGTGCGCAGTTCAAACTGAACGCTACGGCGGGAAGCGTGATCTGGTTGGCGGTTGGTAATTTGTTGATTATCGTTTTGGCCATTGCCATTGCTGCGAGTTTACTAATCGGCATTGGCTTTCTGTCGGCTTGGATGGGAATTGATAAAAACCTGGCTGTGGCGATATTCATCGGCGTAATTGTGCTGATTATTTACCAAGGTTTGTGGGCTCTCACTCGCCCGATTATTATCCAACGCAACATCGCCTTTGTGTTTAAACGTTTGACACTGGATGGCGCTGTTGACTTAAACCGCATTCGCCAATCGATTGCCGCAAGGCCAACACGTGGTGAAGGTTTAGCTGACGCATTTGATCTGGGGGCTTGGTGATGGTGGTTTCTGCGACTTATTTTGATGGCGAGTCCGCGCGAAACCGCAGCGTTGACGTCAATGAAGATGGAACCAACCTCACATTTTCGGGAACAGACACGCCTTATACGTCTTGGAGCATCAAGGGGCTTCATGCCATCGACGCGCCAGCTCCAGGCCAACCTTATAGACTGACCCACGAAGATAAATCCGGCGCGCGTTTGATCATTCGCGATGAGGCCTTTGTCAAAACGCTGGTCTCACGCTCATCGCATTTGAAGGGTGGATATTCGGGCCGCGATATTGCCCACATTTTTGGGTGGACGATTGGTGGCTTAGCGGCTGTGGCAGCACTGGGATATGTGGCGATGGTTTTATTGCCCGATAGAGTGGCGCATATTTTGCCGGAAACGTGGCGCAACCGCGTAGGCAGCCAAATGGAAACCGCCATGGCACAGGGTGCTAAGCTTTGCCATAGCCCTGCTGGTGACGCAGCGCTGAGCGCCATGATCACTAATTTGGCATTAGGCCAGCCTGATCTGCCAGCAATCAGCGTTCATATTTATGATATTCCAGTGCTCAACGCCTTTGCCGTTTCGGGCGGCAAAATTATTATGACGCGCGAAATTTTGGCCAAGGCCGATGGGCCTGATGAGATTGCAGGAGTGTTGGCCCATGAAATTGGCCATGTAGCGCATAGGCATCCTGAAGCGCAATTGGTGCGCCTGACAGGCATGCAGGTTCTGGGCAGCGTGTTTACGGGTTCCAATGGCGGTGACATGACCACCAATATTGCATTGATGGCCACCGTATTGAAATTCACGCGTGAGGCAGAGGCCGAGGCTGATGCCTATGCGCGCGATACTTTGGTGAAGTCATCGATTGACCCGATGGGGCTGAAACGATTTTTTGAAAAGATCAACAAACTAGAAGGCGGCGGCGGCGATAAATCTTCGGCGTTCTCAAAACTGGGCGGTATATTTTCAACGCATCCGGGAACTGAAGACCGGATGAAATTGATAGAGCCCCTTCCCGCAGGTGTGGTGGCCAAGCCATCGCTGACGAATGAACAATGGCTGGCGCTGAAAGATATTTGTAAATAGCGAGGATTACTCCTCGCCCTCGCCCGCCTCTTCCTCGCTGATGCGCTCGACCGAAACCACATGCTCATCCTTGGCCGTATCGATCAATGTCACCCCTTGCGTGCTACGGCCGGCTTTGCGGATGTCGTGGACGGGGCAACGGATCAACTGGCCACCGTCAGTCACCAGCATGAGCTCATCACTTTCTTCGACGGGGAATGACGCCACCAAAGGCCCGTTTCGACCATTCACCACCATGGCGGTGATGCCTTTGCCGCCGCGACCGGAGATGCGGTATTCATAGGATGATGTGCGCTTGCCATAACCATTGGCGGAAACTGTAAGAACCACCTGTTCGGCAGCGCCCATTTCGGCATAACGCTCTTGGCTGATACTGGTGTCGGCCGTTACTTCCTCGTCCGATGGCCCAGCTTCAGTTTCTTCACCCGCAACAGCACGTGACATTTTTAGGAAGGCGGCACGTTCTTCAGTTGTGGCTTCAACATGGCGCAGCACCGACATTGAAATCACATGATCTTCTGCCGCCAGCTTGATGCCACGCACACCCGTCGAACCACGACTTTGGAACACGCGCAAATCAGCCACGGCAAAGCGGATGCACTGACCAAGCTTGGTGGTGAGCATGATGTCATCAGCATCGGTGCAAATTTCAACGCCAGCAATCATATCGCCGTCTTCAAGCTTCATGGCGATCTTGCCACCCTTGTTGATGGTTTCAAATTCAGTGAGTTCATTGCGGCGCACGTCGCCACTGCGTGTGGCGAACATGATATTCATGGTGGCCCAAGTAGCTGGATCTTCCGGCATCGGCATGATTGTGGTGATGCGCTCGCCTTGGGCCAGTGGCAAAAGATTAATCATGGCCTTGCCGCGCGATGTGGGATTGCCAATGGGCAAGCGCCAGGTTTTCAAACGGTACACCATACCGAGCGATGAGAAGAACAAAATGGGTGTGTGCGTGTTGGCGACAAACAGCTTGGTGACAAAATCTTCGTCTTTAATTTGCACGCCTGCCCTGCCCTTGCCGCCGCGGCGCTGAGCACGGTAAGCTGACAGAGGTACACGTTTGACATAACCCGTGTGGCTAACGGTGACGACCATGTCTTCGCGCTGGATCAAATCCTCATCATCAACTTCGCCCTCGTTTTCGATGATTTCAGTGCGACGCGGTGTAGCGAAATTGGTTTTAACGTCGGTCAACTCGTCCTTGATAATTGAACGCACGCGTGCGCGCGAACCCAAGATTTCGAGATAGTCTTTGATCTCGACAGCGAGTTTTTCAAGCTCTGCCGAAATTTCTTCAAGGCCCAATTGTGTGAGGCGTGGCAAGAGCAGATCGAGAATGGCGCGAGTTTGCTCTTCAGACAATTTGTAAGTGCCATCAGCATTTAGTTTGTGACGCGGATCGGCGATGAGTTGGATGAGAGGCTCCAACATTTTCGCGGGCCAATTGCGAGCCATCAATGCGGTGCGGGCTTCGGCAGCATCACGCGACGCACGGATGAGGCGGATGACTTCATCAATATTGGCAACAGCAATGGCAAGACCAACTAAAACATGCGCACGGTCACGCGCCTTTTTCAGCAGGAACTTGGTGCGGCGGGTGATGACTTCTTCGCGGAAGGAAATGAATGTCGTGAGCAGATCGAGCAGTGTGAGCTGTTCAGGTTTACCACGGCTTAAAGCGATGTTGTTGACGCTGAACGAGCTTTGCAACTGCGAGAAACGCCAGAGCTGATTGAGCACAATTTCAGGCTCAGCATCACGCTTCAGTTCGATGACAACGCGCATACCCTCGCGCGAACTTTCATCGCGAATATCGGAAATGCCTTCGATCTTTTTATCGCGCACCATTTCTGCGATTTTTTCGATCATGGTGGATTTGTTGGTTTGATATGGGATTTCTGTGACGACCAGCGCGAGACGGTCCTTGCGGATGGTTTCGGTTTCAACACGGCTGCGCATGACAATCGAACCACGGCCCGTGCTGAACGCACTCTTAATGCCTGAGCGGCCCAGGATGATGGCGCCTGTTGGGAAATCGGGGCCTGGAATGATCGGCAGCAACTCTTCCATGGTGATCGATGGGTTTTCAATAACCGCCAATGTAGCGTCAATCACTTCGCCCAGATTATGCGGCGCCATGTTGGTGGCCATGCCCACGGCAATGCCGCCTGCACCGTTGACCAGTAGGTTCGGAAACTTGGCGGGCAGAACCGATGGCTCGCGGAATTCATTGGAATAGTTGAGCGTGTAATCAACCGTGTCGCTTTCGAGATCATCAAGCAGCGGCATGGCCGATTTTGCAAGGCGCGATTCAGTGTAACGATCAGCAGCCGGCGGATCACCATCCACTGAGCCAAAATTGCCTTGGCCATCAATCAGCGGCAGACGCAACGAAAAATCCTGCGCCATACGCACCATGGCATCATAAATCGCTAAGTTGCCGTGCGGGTGATATTTACCCATGACATCACCGACGATACGGGCAGACTTTTTGTAGGGCTTATCGGGCGTGAAGCCGTTTTCATACATTGTGTAGAGAATGCGGCGATGCACGGGTTTCAAGCCGTCGCGCACGTCGGGAAGTGCGCGCGACACGATTACACTCATCGCATAATCGAGATAAGATTTCCGCATTTCATCTTCGATGGAAATGGGCGAAATCTCATTGGGATTGGCGGGCGGCAGGCCCTTATTATTGTTATCTTTATCGGCCACGGAAGTTATTGAATTCCCAATGAAATTTAAACTGAAGGGGATACGCGAAATTCGCCGTTAAAACGACTCGTGCAACCTGTCATATTCTAGTCTTTGGGGGCCAAAAGAGCAACAAAAACGGCGGCTGTTTTAAGGGTTTTCGGTTTGCTACCTACGCGCTGTAAAACCGTTGCCACGAATAGCGCCACCATCATTCACGAGTGACGAACAGTTGTTTTTATGATCTAGCAAATGCTTGAACTGCACGCAGACTTTATTACCCGAAAAACTCCAGCGTCCAGTGTCTTTTTCACCTTTGTTAGTGACGACGGAAATTCCACCACCGGGTGTAAACACAGCAATTGCCGTAACGCTGTCAGCGACGCTGACGTGATAGGTGCCTGTGAGCAGTTTGCGAATTTCAGCCGCTGTGAGTTTGTCAGCAGCAGTTGCGCTGGCGATGCAGACACAGGCAATAAACACTGTGGATATGATTTTAAAACTAGCTCTAATATTTAAAAATGACATGATTTTGCTCACTTAATTATCAATTATTTTAACACCATTTGCCCATTTGAAAATACGGCAATGGAATTTTGCTCTTCATCGTAAGTAGGGTCAACATCATAAGTTTTCAACACAAATTGCCCATCGGCAAAAACCCAAGTCCCGTTGGATGACGCATCGCCGATGCCACGCCATTTTGAGAACGATGAAATCGAATTTGTTTTTTCATCATACTCAGAATTCGTCAGATCAATGGATGCAGTGAACCCATCAACCTTGATCGACTTCAGTTTCTTGCTTTCATCATCCTCATATTTAAGATCGAGATGCGGCTCGGCAAAGCTGAGGAGATGCAGTTCTTTTCCAGAACTATCACTGAGATAAAATATCTCATTTTCATTATAGGCGGCCATCAGACAGACGAAAGAGAACAATTCGACCTCGGTGAGAGGATCTTTAGTCGAGGCCCCAGCTTGAGCATATTTTATTTTATAGACCTGTGGATCATTTAGCCCTGCCCTGGTTTCTTGCGCCTTGGGGCAATGCACATTTTGATCGGCAATAAACCGCACTTTGGCATCATCGATAGTCGGCAAATCATTATTTGGTTCTGACGCAGCGCCATCGCATTTAGGCAGGCTATAAGTATTGAAATCATCAAGCTTGGCAGGCTTTAAAACACCCTTTTCAATTTGCATTGGGCGGGAAGGCGGTTCTTGGATGGCACCATTGACCTGCCTGATTGTATAACACCCCATAAACACTTTCGCGGCGCCCTTATCATCAGTGGCTTTGATAATCGTTGGCACCGAAAAATAGGTTGATCCTGCTGCTCCATCTCCAAAAACTTCACCCGTGATCACATCAACCCGCGCCGTATTCTCATAACCCGATTGGAAAGCGGCAAAATCCTTAGCAGGTGGGGTCGCAAAATAATCGAAAGCACGCGCAAAATCACGATTGTTTACAGCGTTGTAAAGCGAACGAACCAGCTCTTCTGCTGAGCTGCGATTATCAAGATAGGCGTCCCCTGCCAATGCAGTGGTCTGGGCAAAAGCGAGTAATGTAATTGAAAAAATGATCCGCAGCACCATCGGCCTTCTCCATTTAAATCTTAGTTCTGATCGATCTATTTTTTAAATTGTCATGCTCGCGAAAGCGGGAATCTGCGTTTCGCAAACTAGAAAACAGAGATTCCCGCCTTCGCGGGAATGAGGGGTTATTGAGGAATGGTTATAATAAAAACTTATCACGCTTAGAACGGCACTTCATCATCCAGATCGCGGTTAAAGCTTGCTGGCTTTGACGATGTGCGTGGACGCTCCATTGGGCCTGATGAACCAAATTCATCGCCGCCGCCGTAGCTCGAACCGGCGCTATCACCACCGCCCGGCTTTCCACCCAACATTGTCATAACGCCGCTGTAGTTTTGCAACACGATTTCAGTCGAGTATTTTTCGGCACCATCTTTGTCTGTCCATTTGCGGGTTTGCAATTGGCCTTCAATGTAAACCGTCGTACCCTTCTTCAAATACTGCTCTGCTACTTTTGCCAAGCCTTCATTAAAAATGACTACCCGGTGCCACTCCGTTTTTTCTTTGCGCTCGCCCGACGTTTTATCGCGCCATGTATCAGATGTGGCAATGCTCAAATTTACAATCGGCTTGCCGTCCTGGGTGTGGCGCACCTCAGGGTCTTTGCCCAAATTGCCGACCAAAATAACTTTATTGACTGACCCTGCCATAATACTCATCTCCCGTTTCGACTGACGTTTAGCGCTTTTAGATGCGTGATGCGATGTTTGGCTTTCAACCGTCCACAACACATTTGTTCTATATATGTTCCAATGTTGAACAAAAAACAAGGCCCAGAATCATCTGAGCCTTGTGCAATTCGTTTGCGGCAGGTTAAGCGCGGCTAAGCAGCTTGACCAGTGCACTGAAACGGCCTTCCTTCGAAGTCTTCGCAGTTGCAATATAGTTTGCAGGCTTCACATTCTGCATCATAGCAGTGCTATAAACGCTTGAATAGGCCGATAAAATTGTGTTGTTCATGATCTTTCTCCTTAGTCCTAAATCTCTTGTACCCTATGTACTTCTCGCAACTGCAAACTACAAACGGCATTAAGTGACATGACATGTAACAAAATGTTATATGAACTTATGCTAAGGTGATTCATGGCCAGACGACTTCCATCGCTTAATGCCCTCAAAGCTTTTGAGGCCGCAGCCCGCAACGAGAGCTTTACGGATGCGGCTGCCGAGCTTTTTGTAACTCATGCTGCAATCAGCAGGCATATCCGCGAATTAGAGGAATATCTGGGCACGCAGTTGTTCACGCGAACCGGGCGCGGTGTGGAGTTGACCGAGGCGGGAACACGCTTTGGCAGCCAGTTGACACCTTTGTTTGACAAGTTGGCGGAAGCTTCACTTGAAGCAGCGGCTGTCGGCGATGTTCGAACATTGAAGGTTTCAGTCGAACCTTCTCTGGCTTCGCGCTGGTTGATTGGGCGTATGGGAAATTTCAATGCACTTCACCCTGACATAGAACTCAGTATTGACCCTGCGACGAAACTTATAGATTTTTATGCAGACGATGTCGATTTGGGACTTCGTTATGGTCTTGGACGCTGGGATGATGTGGAGGCTGTGAAGCTTTCAGATGTGGTGGTTTTTCCAGTTTGCGCACCAGCACTCATTAAAGATCGACCGAATTTAAAGCCCGCTGATCTTGTTGATTTCACTTTGCTCCATATGGATTTGAAGCAGTGGTGGGGTGAGTATTTGGCCGAAGCAGGTGTTGAGGGCGTGGATGATAGGCGTGGCCCAGTATTGCAAAATCAATTGGCATTGGAAGCCGCCGAAGCCGGTCAAGGCTTTGCACTTGGTGACCAAATTCTGTGTACCGACGGGTTGCTGGAGGGCTGGTTGGTGCGGCCTTTTGAATTAGACATGAAAGATCACGGCTCTTATTGGGTTGTGCGCAAGAAGGGATCAAAGGAATCCACCCCTGCCCGCGTGTTTCGCGAATGGTTGATGGGAGAAGTTGTGGAAACCAACAAAAAATTTGCAGCTTTAAAGGCCCAAGGCTTGAAGGCCCGCGCAAAGTAAGCCACGAACGACAGAACTGATTTAAAGTGAGTCTCTAATGGCGAAATATGATTGTTTAAAATGCCCGGGCTATTGCTGCTCTTATCCGGTGATTGAAGTTAAGGATAAAGATGCTGCGCGGATCGCCAAGCATTTTGATATGCCGTTGGCCAAGGCCGAGAAAAAATATTTTAAATCCGCGCACGGCTATAAGCGCATTATGCGGCGCAAGGCCGATGTTCATTATGGCAAAATTTGCCAGTTCTTCGACACTGAAGCACGCCGTTGCACGATTTATGCTGCCCGCCCTTCAACCTGCCGGATTTTCCCTGGCAATTCCTGCGGCTATTATGATTTCTTGAAGTTTGAGCGCTCTGGACAGGAAGACTCGGAGTTTATTTCGACGACGGATCATAGCGAGAATTAAAATAATAAATCCGTCATCCCTGCGAAGGCAGGGATCCAGCTTTCTTTCACAAATTCAAATCCAGAAAAGCTGGACCCATGCCTTCGCAGGGGTGACGGAATGGGGTGGGGCTGGCTCCACCAAACTTAAACATCAAAATATTTTGTAATCCGGCTGCGATTTGAGCCGTAACTCTATTAGAAAATTAATAGGGTTCGTTAAATGACAAGAATTATTGTTTCAATATTACTACTGATTTCTTTTGTCGGCGTGGCTGACAGCGCGACAAAACCCAAGCCAAATATGAAAAAACAGACAATGAGAGTGCGCTGCAAGCCAGGGTACATGTTTGAACGCGAAAAATGTGTGATCATACCTGATATGGAAAACACTTCGACCAGGCATTAAATTTGAACACGCGCTGATCATCTATTTGTGATCGACACCCCCAGAGTGTTGACCACATTGTTTGGTTGAAACAGTCTAACTTCCAATATGTTAGATCTAACAACCTCAGGAAGGAAACTATCATGATCAAGACAACTCTCGCAGCACTTCTCGTTCTCTCAGCATTCGCAGGCGGCGCAGAAGCCGCTATGATGAAGAAGATGGACCATATGGGCATGATGAAGAAGTGCGGCAAAGGCATGATGATGATGCACGGTAAGTGCACCATGGATAAGATGCACATGATGAAGAAGAAGTAATTCTTCTGAATTTTAGTTGAGAAACCGGTGCGGGCATCTGCATCGGTTTTTTTGTTTTTTGGACAGTTAGTTAGTTGAATTCATCGTTAAGCCGAGAGCATGTGGCTAGGAAGAGCCCTCATCCCCCTTCGGGACCTTACTCCCATTGGTAAGAACCAACGGGAGAAGGCTAATAAATTTTATGTCCTTCTCCCCTTTGCCGTTTGGCAAATGGGAGTAAGGTCCCGAAGGGGGATGAGGGCACTTTGATTGCCAAACGCAATAGCCTTTCCTCTGAGGAAAACGACTAGCCCCGCTGCGACGAATTCGCGCCAGCGGGGCCCTCGGGAGGATCGAGTTTTAG
>CAXTKN010000059.1:5334-12231 GCA_964244805.1 uncultured Aestuariivirga sp. | reverse complement strand
CTGGAGTTTTCCGCATGAAAAATATTCTTGATCTTGATCACTATCCGCTCGACAAACCCGGATCGGCAATTTGGTTCGAACTTGTCGGAAAATGCCAGGCTGATCTTGAAAAAGACGGCATGTTCAATCTTGAAGGCTTGGTGAAGCCTGAAGCCTTAAAGAAAACCGTCGCCGAGATACAACCAGTCATGGATACACTTTCGTTTGTCCACAAGCGCAGCCACAACATTTATTTCCGCAAGGAAATTCCAGAACTGGCGGCCGATCATCCCGCACTCGTGAAGGTGGACACCATCAATCACACAGTCTGCGCCGATCAAATTTCACAAAGTACCATCATGTGGATTTATGAATGGTCACCCTTCATCATGTTCCTTGCCGCCTGCATGGGAAAAGACGCACTTTACCCGATGCGCGATGCACTGGCTCGTGTGAACGTGATGGCTTATCGTGAGGGAGAAACCCTCAACTGGCATTTTGACCGCAGTGAATTCACCACGACATTGCTTCTGCAAGCGCCAGAACAGGGTGGTGATTTTGTTTATCGCTCAGATTTGCGCAGCGAAAGTGATCAAAATTATGATGGCGTGGCCAAGCTGTTGCGCGGTGAAGATGATCAGGTGAAAACACTGAAGCTATCAGCAGGCACACTCAATGTGTTTCGCGGCAAAAACACGGCTCATAAAGTGAGCACTATTAAAGGCGGTCGCGAGCGTATCATTGCGGTTTTCTCATATTTTGATCGACCAGGCGTGGTGTTTTCGAAAGAAGACCAGATCGGATTTTATGGTCGGTCGGTTTGAGCAAGGCTTCTAAACCAGCGGCGTGATGGCACTTCGATGTAGTGGTATGTCACAGCAGAAACAGCAATGACCAAAATTAGTAAAACAATGACCCATATGTCTCCTTCAGATTGTGTTCGGCCAAGCATGTCGACAACTTCATTTTCACGTTGGAACCTGGAGACTAAGCCTAGATCGTAGCTGACTGATAGAAACTTTACCAAACCCACAAGCAAAGTCTCGATGAGCAAATGGACAATGTAGATTGAATAAGACAACGCGCCTAAAAATAGAAATGGTGAAAGTCTAAGTAACTTCGAAATTGGCCCACCCTCAGCCGCAAAAATTAAAACGACGACTGCAAAGAGCAGCGGCGCGCCAATCGAAATCTGATCTTGTTTTGCGATAGCCACGAACAAGACAACAGATAAAACGCATATGACCTCTAAAACGAAAGCCAATCGCTCATCAAATTGAAACGCAGATAATTTTTGCCAAATCGCAAAAGTCAAAACACCAATCGAAAAACCTGCAATACAGCGAAGCATCCCGTAGTCATAAGTAACATTCATGCCAAATTTGCTGAACATTGCAATCAAACCAAGTGAGAAAGCGGCAGCAGCGATGGCGATGATCGTCATACTTTTTGGCCAGAAGCTGCAAGTTATCGCAAACAGCAAACATGTCCAGAATTCCGTTGCAATGCTCCATCCGGGCGCATTCCAACTCAAAGTCTGAAAAGTACCAAAGCTCTGCAATAGAAAGAGGTTTGCAAATAAACTTGCCACCGATCGATCTGTCCGCGAGAACGCACCCGCGCCATGAAATGACTCAATCAAAAATAGCGCCAATAAGACAACAAAATAAAGAGGATAAAGTCTGCCAAATCGCAGCAACATAAATTTGCCAATACCAAAACCATTGGCCAATCTTTCTTGGTAATTCGCAGCAATCACAAAACCTGAAAGCACAAAGAAAAAATCAACGAACAAATAAGCATCGTTAAAAAACGGCAGATCTTTTAAATGGCTGAACGCCTCAAAGTGCAAAAGTGCGACCATCAATGCGCATATGCCGCGCCAGCTATCCAGCACTTCGAATCGGTGAGGGGTTGTCGCCATCCCCTCACTATATCATTTAGCCACGCATCCGCTCGCCCTTTGGATCAAACAGGGGCTCGTGATTGATCCGTGCTTTTTTCATTTCACCGATCAGCTCGATCTCAAACTCATCATCGCTCACAAGTTCCTTTGGCACATAGCCTTGCGCCATAGATTTGTTCAGATAATGCGCAAAACCCCCCGACGTCACCCAGCCCACAACCTGGCCCTTATGCCAAATCGGCTCATCCCCCAGCACGTCCGCGTCAGTTGCCTCAACTACAAAAGAGACGCGGCGCAGCTTGCCGCCTGAGGCCTTTTCTTCGCGAGCAGCTTGAAGACCGATGAAATCATTCTTTGTCAGATCAATAAACCGATCCATACCCGCTTCAAAGCCGCCATAGATCGGGCGCAGTTCGCGGAACCATGTCGGGAAATTTTTCTCCAAACGCATGCACAGCAAAGCGCGCATGCCGAAATTGATGATGCCATGCTCTTTGCCCGCCTTAATAATCGCATGATAAAGTCTGCGCTGATACTCAGGCCTAACCCAAATTTCAAACCCGAGATCTCCGGTATAAGTCACGCGGTTGATCAGGGCAGGGGTGTTGCCAATATCCATGGAACGATGATCCATAAATTTGAACGCCGCATTGGAAACATCAGCATCGGTCAACACCTGCAACACGGCGCGAGACTTTGGTCCAGCAATCGAAAGCCCAACCAAATTCATATCGAGCCGTTCAATTACCACGTTGCCGTCGCTCGGCAAATATGCCTCAAACCAGCGCATATGATATTTCTGGGCTTGCGATGAACCCCACATATAGAACAATTCATCACCAGCTTTGGCTATGGTGAAGTCCCCAATCAATTTGCCTTGCGGGTTCAACATTGGTGTTAAAACAATACGCCCCAGCTTTGGCATCTTATTGGTCATCATACGCGAAAGAAAAGCTTCAGCACCCGAACCCTTGAATGCATATTTGGCAAAGTTAGCAATCTCGGTCACGCCCACCCCATTGCGGGTTCCCAAAACTTCGGCCTTTACATGTTCAAAATCATTCGAGCGGCGGAATGAAAAAATGTCCTTGGGCTCCACACCCTTTGGTGCAAACCAAAGCGGCGTTTCCAAACCCCAACTGTCGCCCATAACTGCACCTTGCGCAATCATTGTATCATAAAGCGCTGTTGTCTGATGCGGGCGCGCGCCCGGCAATTCTTCATTGGGGAACTTGATCGAGAAGCGGCGCGAATAATTCTCGCGAACTTTCTCATTCGTATAGGCACGCGTGGCCCATTCGCCAAAGCGCGCAACATCCATGGCCCAAACATCAAAACCTGGATCGCCATTCACCATCCATTGCGACAGCGCCAAACCCACGCCGCCGCCTTGGCTAAAGCCCGCCATAACACCGCAAGCGCACCAGAAGTTTTTAACACCTTGCACAGGCCCCACCAGCGGGTTGCCATCGGGCGTAAAGGTAAATGGCCCATTGATCACGCGCTTGATGCCTACCTTAGCAAGCGACGGGAAATGCTTGTATCCCAGTTCTAAATTCGGAGCGATCCGGTCTAAATCAGGCTGCAACAATTCGCGGCCAAATTCCCACGGGGTTTGTTTTGGCTGCCAAGGCTTGCAATCTTGCTCATAAGTGCCAAGCACTAGGCCTGAACGTTCTTGGCGCATATAAATTTCAGATTTAAAATCGATGATATGCGGAAGCTCATGTCCGCGTTCTGTGTTGAATGCTACTACCTCTGGCATCTCGTCGGTCACCAGATACATATGTTCCATGGCCAGCACGGGAAGTTCAATCCCCACCATCCGGCCCACTTCACGCGCCCACAGTCCACCACAGTTCACAACATGCTCGGCGTGAATATTTCCCTTTTCGGTAATGACATCCCAGCTGCCATCAGCGCGGTGCTGCAAATCAGTAACGCGCGTGCCTTGATAAATCTCAGCGCCACCAATGCGCGCAGATTTGGCATAAGCGTGCGTGGTGCCTTCAGGATCAAGATTGCCATCAGCTGCATCCAACATGGCGCCGACAAAATATTTTTCTTCCAGAAGCGGGTTAAGCTTCTTGGCCTCTGCCATCGAAAGCATTTCAGTTTCCAGACCGAGATAGCGCGCGCGAGCATGGGCCATCTTCAGCCATTCCATGCGCTCCTTGGTGTCGGCTAAAATCAAACCACCAGAACGGTGAAGCCCACAAGCTTGGCCGGAAATCTTCTCCAGCTCATCGTAAAGACCAATGGTATAACCCTGCAACTTCGCCACATTCGGATCGCCATTAAGTGTGTGAAAGCCGCCAGCAGCATGCCAAGTGGAGCCGGAAGTCAGAATATCGCGCTCAACCAGCACCACATCTTTCCAACCTGCTTTCGTGAGATGATAGAGGACCGAGCATCCCACAACACCACCACCAATCACCACCACCTGCGCCGAAGTTTTCATGTTTCATTCCATTTTCGAATTCTAAACAAAAACTTAACGACAAATCCGCCGCGCCGCAATCACTACCGTAGGTGAGTTTAATTCAACGCATTTTGTTTATTCAAAATTAACCAATCTAGCTCGGCATTTAGCTTTTCATTGCACCAAATCTTAACTGGCCCCCCCTAAATTCGCGGTCAGTAAGTATTGCGTAACGTGGAGTTTAACAATGACATTGCCCAGCCGTCGTGCCAGCGATCAGCCTGCACCGCTCTTGTCTATCGTTGTTCCCATGTACAATGAAGAAGAAGGCACTGATCTTTTTTTCAATCGTTTGACACCTGTTCTCGAAAAAATCACCAGCGATTATGAAATCGTATGCGTTGATGATGGCAGCTCAGATCGGACTATGATGAGCCTGATGCTGCATCACGCCCGTGATCCCCGCATTAAAGTTCTCAGCCTCTCGCGCAATTTCGGTAAGGACACTGCCTTATCCGCTGGTCTAGATTATTGCCGTGGCCAAGCCGTTGTACCCATTGATGCGGATTTGCAGGATCCTCCAGAACTGATTGCTCGCATGGTCGAAAAATGGCGCGAAGGTTATGATGTGGTTTACGCCCGCCGCGGCTTCAGAGATACTGATGACGCCACAAAGCGCTTAACGGCTGGCATGTTTTACCGAATGTATAATTGGATCGCCGAAGTGCGCATACCAGATAATACAGGCGATTTCCGCTTGATGGATCGCCGTGTTGTTGAAGCCGTAAAACACATGCCCGAGAAAACGCGCTTTATGAAAGGCATGTTCGCCTGGGTTGGCTTTAAACAGGTCGGCATCGAATATCGCCGCGAAGCACGTGCCGCCGGAACAACCAAGTGGCGTTACTGGAAGCTTTGGAACTTCGCCATAGATGGCATTACAGGCTCATCAACTGTGCCGTTGCGCATCTGGACATATTTTGGCGGTGCCATGGGTGTGTTCGCATGTTTCTATGCCACATGGCTTGTCGCTCGCACAATGATTTGGGGCGTGGATGTGCCGGGTTATGCTTCGATGATGAGTGCGGTGCTATTTCTAGGGTCGCTTAATATCGTGGCAACAGGAATTTTGGGTGAATATGTGGGTCGTATTTATTCGGAAGTGCGCAATCGTCCGCTCTATCTGGTGCGCGAAACACGTGGGATTGAATTTCAAGGGGATAATGAAAAATGGAAAGAACAGTCTACAACCGCCTCGATCAACTTGAGGGTCAACACTGGTGGTTTACGGCACGCCGCAAGATCCTAAAAAACGTCATCGCACAGTTCGCGCCTAAAAAAGCGCAGTTGCGTTTGATGGAAGCTGGCTGTGGCACAGGCGGCAATTTGAAAATGCTATCGGCTTTCGGCAAGCTTGATGCATTTGAGCTTGATGATGAAGCGCGCGTGATTGCCAAAGGCAAATTGCCAATGGATATCAAAAGCGGCATGTTGCCCGACCACGTGCCTTATCAACCTGGTAGCTTTGATGTTGTGGTAGCATTCGATGTGATTGAACATGTGGAACATGATGTGGAAAGCTTGGCCAGCCTCGGCAAACAACTGGCACCGGGCGGTCGCTTGGTGATGACAGTTCCCGCCATGCCTTGGCTGTGGAGCAAACATGACGAAACTCATCACCATTATCGTCGCTATACAAAAGCAAGTTTGAATGAGGCATTGGTACAGGCTGGCTTGAAGCCCGTGCGCATCAGCTATTTCAACACGCTGTTGTTTCCGATGATTGCTGGCATTCGTCTTTTGCGCCAAGCCTTGAACATCAAGGAAACCGCAGATGATAAAATGCCCTCCCCAGCCGTGAATTCGGTTTTGAAATCGATTTTTAGTTTTGAAAGCAACTGGGTCGGTCGCGTTTCAATACCGGTGGGCGTTTCTCTTCTGGCGGTTGCGCAGCGCGCCTGATGCACGGGCTTCTCAAGCAAGCTGCAAAGTTTGCAACAATCGGAGCAGGGGCCACAGCATTGCACGTGGCTTCTGCGCTGCTGTTTAATGGCTTTGCAGGTTTCACAGCACTAGAGTCAAATTTCTTGGCTTTCCTAGTTGCTTCAGCTTTCACATTTTGCGGAAATTATTTTTGGACATTTTCGAAAGCTGGAAAATTCGTCAACACTATACCGCGCTTTGTTGTTTTGAGCAGCAGCTGCTTTGCAGTGAATCAAACAATTGTATTTCTCGTCACTCACACTATGCATATGCCACTCTGGATCGCCATGATACCCGTGGTTGCTTTCATTCCAGCGTTTAGTTTCTGGGTCAGCAAGACACGCGTGTTTATAGCACATACACCACCAGTTTGATTGCGAGCGAACCATGCAACGCGCACTTTTTATCGTCATAATTGCGATACTTATTGGGGCACAGGCTTATCTGCGTTTTCAATCAGATATCATTCAAGATTGTGCGTGGTTCATCGATGTTGCCGAGCGTCTGCTTAACGGTCAAACGCTCTATGGCGATATCAAAGAAGTAAACCCGCCGCTCGGCATGTGGATGATTGTGCCCATCGTCTGGCTCGCTAAGGCATTGTCGA
>CAXTKN010000059.1:0-5234 GCA_964244805.1 uncultured Aestuariivirga sp. | reverse complement strand
GGAATTGCAATCTGCATCAAGCCGCAAAGTCTTTTTGCTCCGGCATTTGTCGAGCTCGTACTTTACGCGCGCAACCGTAAAATCAATGAAACACTTACACTTGAAAACTTGAGCGCTGCTGCAACTGCCATTGTTTATGCAATCAGCGTTATAATTTTTGCCCCTCTTTTTATCACGCAAATGATCGGCCTTGGTGCAAAAGCCTACGTGCCATTCTATGGCTATCCAAGCTATATCATCGCGTTAAATGCGCGCTGGTCGATCATAGCTTTACTCATCGCCACAGTGATCACAATTCGGCTTAAGACTTTAAAAGCCGATACGAACTTCGTTGCATTATTAATGGCCGCATCAATTGGTTACTTGTTGTCTTATGCGGTGCAGTTGAAAGGCTTCACCTATCAGGTCATGCCAGCCAATATTTTGACTTGGCTCACCTGTGCGGCAGGTGCAGTGATGCTGTGGCAGATCGAAAGAAAATTGTCGGTTCATATTTTTGCTGCAATTGCTGTGGGAGGCCTGGTTCTTTCTGACGTTCCGCAAACTTACGTCAACCCATACACATCCATTAGCACTCTGCTCGCCAACAACGCACCGAATGCAAAGTCCATCTTCGTCGCGTCGACCAGATTGGACGATGGTTTTCCCTTTGTACAAAAGCGTAACTTGATGTGGGCTTCGCGCCTTCCGACCCAATGGCTAACGCCATACGTTGCATCAAAATGGCAGAGTGGCTCTCTACCGCAAGATGATATCGTGAAAAACGCAATGGAATGGACGGTGAGTGATCTCATCAATATGAAACCTGATATTGTGATGATCGATATTGGCCGGGATCAAGCTTATGTGCCCGGTGGTTCATTCGACTACGTCAAGTTCTGGCAGAATGATCCACGCTTTTCGGAAGTATGGGATCACTATGAGTATCGTGAAACTGCGCGCGACCTTGCTGTTTATACGCTACGCCAGAAATAAAACGGCCCAGCATTTCTGCTAGGCCGTAAAATTCAAATCAAAAAAGTTTAGATTGTATCTTTCACTTCTTTGGCAGCGCGGAAGGCAAGCTTCTTGGATGCCTTGATCTTGATCTGTTCGCCAGTCAGCGGATTGCGACCAAGACGGGCAGGGCGCTTCTTCACTTGGAAAATGCCAAGACCAGTAACGCGGACTTTGTGACCCTTTTTGAGGTTCTTAACAACATGATCCACGAAATCGCTCAAGAATGCAGCAGATGCCTTCTTCGACATTTCATGGGTCTCGGCCAACTCAGCCGCGATCTTTGTCAACGCAACGGTCAGTACTTTTTCATCAGCCATGGCTCTCTCCTTTATGGTGGCGAATCAAACTACGACAAAAACTACAGGAGCAAGACAGCCAAGAAAACCCTTATTTTTAGCACCTCTTTTAAAACGAGAATCAAAAGAGCGCCGAAAATGTGGGGTTAATTAATGGTTAACAAGTTGTCGCAAAAAGAAACATTTGATTACAATGACTTACAGCGTGTCAGATAAAATCGAGATGGTTTTTAAGCGTAATATTTTTGAGACCGTGCTTGGCAATCAGAGAATTTAAATTCTCCTGCCGGGCCTCGCGGTTGGTTTCGCCAGACATATTTTGCGGGTGAACGCGAATTGCGACAGCCGGTTGGCTGGTGTGTGCTATCCGGAAATCTGCTTTGGCGACACGCAAATACCAATCCCAATCCCAATAATAGGGCAATGTTTCATCGAAGTTTCCGAGTTGGACATGAAGGTCGCGACGATAGCAAACTGTTGAAATGAGGATCGTGTTGTCTGACATCAGCGATTTTTTGTCTGCCTCACGGTCAAACAAAATTTGCTCTCCATTCGGCATTAGCATGTAACCATTGGCAAAATAAAAATCTGATGAACCACTCAATGCCGCACTGGCTTGCGCTAAATGCGAGAGGTCAATCCAATAGTCATCATCATCAAGAAAGGCGATAAAACTCCCGCTTGCTTCCAAAATTCCTAAATTTCGGGCTGGCACTGCGCCGCGCATTTCATTGTTAAGAACACGAACCCGGTCATCGCCAAAATCGGCAACCGGCAATGCGCCATCATTCACGATCAATAATTCAATGTCTGAAAAGCGCTGCTGCAATACGCTATGTGCAGCCTGAGCCAGAAACTCAGGACGATCGCGTGTCGGAATAATAACGGAAATTTTACCCACTTAACTTTAACGCCATTAAGCCGAAGCTGGATCATAGTCGAATTAACTGATCCAAGAAACGTTTGGATAGGAAACACTCTCCTTGGGTTTGAAAAAATACCGCCGAAATATCTCACCATATCCACGCATCAGGTAGTTATTGTTTTTGCTCAAAAACGCTTCGCGCCTTTCGGCATAATAGCCGGGCAATTGATACCAGGGCAGGCTTGGCCTGTCATGATGGGGCAAATGCAAGTTATTATTCAAAAACAAAAGAGACCAAAAGGCAGAAGCCTCAACAATGATCGTGCGCTCTCCAACATTTTCCGCAGCTTGATGTTCGCAAAAAGAGCGCACCAATGCCAAAGAAATTGCAGGGTAAGCAATGAGTAGAATGTATTGCCAAATCGGCATCCCCACCCAATAGACAAATGCCAGAACAATGAAACTGGAAATAACAAATCCGCTCCAACACCTAACTGTATCGCGACGTCCCTTCAGCATCTGCATTATTTCGTCTGACCAAAAACGAATGATGCCTATTGCAGGCCCAATCAACATCCGGCCAAAGAGGGTGTTGTTGAATGTATAAAGTGCACGCTTTATACCCGGCATCGTATTCCAATCTTCTGGCAGTAGGTAATAAGACTCAGGATCCTCGACCGGACACGTGAGGTGCGCATCATTGTGGTGCTTGAGATGTAAATCACGATACCGCCCATAAGGCAGCCAAAGATGCGGGGTTACAAAAACGAGAAGCTCATTCACAGTCCGGCTCCGCGTGGGGTGCCCGTGCAACACTTCGTGTTGCAGCGATGAATGCAGACAGGCGGCATAAGCACCGAATGGCAAAATGATCCACCAAGGCAATTGTGAGTGGAACCAGACAAGGCAGATTAAAGTGGTATAGACCATCGCAATTAAAGCAAGGGTCGGCCATTCAATACGGGCGATGCGCTGAGAATTCATGGAAGGATTCGAGTTGCCGTTATAACTTTAGTCTATAGGATGATACCAAAACTGAACAGTCCCATCAAAGCACCATGACCAAAGCATCTCTTCCCATGTATGATTGGCCTGAAGTCCGTGAACACACGGACGCATTTTGGGCGTGCTTTGAGCGTCACTCTGGATTGAGTGTAAAGCTCGATCGCGAAAGCTCCTATTCGGATGCGTGGCGCAATCCAAACCTTATTTTCAGTCAAACCTGCGGCTATCCATTTACGCATGAATTCAAAGGCTTATTGCACTATATTGCCACTCCACATTATATTTGTGCAGGCTGCGATGATGCCAGTTACTCCAGTTTTATCTTCGCGCGACAGGCTGTTCCGCTCGGTGAATTTCGTGGAAAAATCGCAGCCATAAATTCCATGGATTCCATGTCTGGCATGTTGGCGTTGAAGCTTGTTTTTGCGCCCTTTTTTAAGGGTGGTGAATTCTTTGAACGTAAATTAATCACCGGCGGACATCTCAATTCTTTGCAGGCGGTGCGCGACGGCAAGGCCGATGTCTGCGCCATTGATGCTGTGTGCGTGGCGTTAGCCCAAAAATATCGCCCTCAGACGTTGGAAGGCCTAGTCATAATTGCGCAGTCTCCAATGGTGCCCAGCCTTCCTTTCGTCACGCGCTCGGGCAATCCTGAGCACCTGCGTATCGCACTGACCAAAACCTTTGCCGATCCAGAACTCAAAACCACCCGTGAAGCTCTGCTGATGGATGGCTTTTCAAATCTGGGAGCAAGGGCTTATGACCGTATCACCAATCTGGAAAATGCGCTGCCGACTTTTGATTTATGATCGCGCGGGCACAGTCTCATTCGCAGCTGGTCTGCAAGATGTGAATTCTTCACGCATTTCACAATGCATTGAAAGTCTGTGAAGCTTTGGATATTTGTCGGACGGAAAGGCTTCAGGTACACGCAGCTTAATATATCCCAGCAAGCATCCGATCGAAACATCGGCTTGGCTCATGTGTAAGTCCGAAAACCACGGCGTTCCGCAATCTTTCTCCAGAGCCACCAGCCCAGCATGTAGCTGATCCCAACAACGCTTTTCCCATTCTTTCGAAAGTGATTTCCCCTCATGAAAATAGCGTTCAAAAAAAATTGCCATGGTTTTTTCCATACAACCCGTGGCCAAAGCCACCGCATGCAAAACTTTGCGCCGCTCTGGTCCGTTGGCAGGCGTGAGTGATCGCGCTTGCCCCGCCTTGTGATCAAGATAATCCAAAATGGCCCCAGAATCGATCAGCGTCTCGCCGTTTTCAATAATCAGAGCAGGCACGCGCACCAAAGGATTAATCTCGCGCATCGCCTTCATGTTGGAGAAAACCGAAAGCGCATTACGCTCAAACGGCATATGATAATGATGCAGCGTGACAGCGACACGGCGCACAAACGGCGAGTCATATTGGCCAACAAGGATCATGTATGTGATGTTGCTCCGATTAAGAAGCGTCGGCAACCTCAATTTTAAGCTGCTTGCCCAAGGCTGCAAAAGCGGCTTCGATCTTGCCGATGCTGGTGGATTGCTTGAAATCCAACAAGCGATCAATTTCCTGACGGTGCAAATTCAACATGCGGGCCAACTCTGCCTTCTTCATACCATTCTCATTCAGGGCCTCATAAAGCCGAATTTTCATTTCCGTTTGTAAAGGCAACGTAATGAAAGGCTCACCAGCTTTAATGCGTGAGGGTTTTGGAATGGGCTCTTTATAATGAATGCGCGAGGCGATAATTTCGCGAAAAGCGCCAACGGCGTAATGCAAAGCATCCTCACGTGTTTCGCCAAAGGTGATAACATCTGGGAAATCTGGTGAAGTAACCAATACAGTCCCTTCATCATCTTCTAATTTTACGCGATATCTAATCATTTCAATCCCAGTTGCTTTTTAATGCCCTCAACAAGGCCCTTCTTCAAATCTTTGCCAGCGCCATGAGCTGGAAGCTGCGTTCTCTTACCTTTGTAGTAAACGTTAATATGGCCACTGCCACCATCATGCGTATCAAAAGTACAGCCTTGCTTTTTCAGCCAGCGGCGGAATTCGGTGTATTTCAT
>CAXTKN010000058.1:0-12258 GCA_964244805.1 uncultured Aestuariivirga sp. | reverse complement strand
AGCGTGTTGCCATGCCATGATCTTTCGCGGGCGATGAATTTGCGGCGGCTGATATCTCCCCGTGCATAATGGTATTGCAGAGCTAATTTCAGACAGCTTTCAACGGCCTCTGATCCACCAGTAACAAAGACCATGTGCCTCAGCGTTCCACCGCAGCGCGCAGCGATGATTTCAGTCAACTCTTCAAGAGCATCAGTCGTGAAATTATAGCGATAGCCATGGGCTATTCGGCCCAATTGATCGGCAATAGCCGCGTTCACTTCTTCATTGCCATGGCCGATGCAATACACGGCGGGGCCACCAGAGCCGTCGATATATTGCTTGCCGTCCGCATCGTAAAGATAGGAACCTTTGGCCCATGCAACCTTAGGCATGTTTCCGGTGGAATGGATGGAGGCGGGCAATGGCGATTGATTGTTCATTTTGCTCTTCGTGGGGATTGATGTTTCCTGAAACTGTCTTAGCATGAGATTTTGATTTTGGGATGGGCTAATGGGTTTTCGCGTGCGGCCAATGAAGGCGGGGGAAGAGGATGCAGTTGCCGTTCTCATCCGCCAAATGCCCAAGGATATTGGCCTTGACGTGGTGCCGCTGATCACCGGGCAGAACCTGCGCGAGTGCAAAGATGTGGCGCAGGTGACCGTGATCGAAGATACCGGCCAAATGTTGGGTGTATGTCTTTGGGCCATGACCTATTCATCTTGGCGGGGATGCCGGGGGATCTATATCAGTGATCTTTACGTCATGCCATTTGCACGCGGGAAACACGTGGGTGAGAAATTGCTGGTTGGAACAATTCGTGAGGCGCAGAAACTTGGTGCTGGTTTTATCAAAATGGAAGTTGATGCAACTAACAGCAATGCTGCACGTTTTTATCAGCGGCTTGGCTTTAAGCACAAAAGTGATGACCAAATATTTATTTTAGAGCCAGATGCATTTGCAATGCTGGCCAAGGGAGAAGTGTAATGACAATAAAAACAGTGGGACTGATTGGCGTGGGCCTGATGGGCCATGGTATTGGTAAAAATATTTTGGGCAAAGGATTTAAGCTCAATGTGTTGGCGCATAAAAATCGCGCCCCCGTTGAAAGTTTGGTTTCTATGGGCGCGCATGAAGCCCACACCATTGCTGAAATTGCACATGCTTCGGACATGGTTATTCTCGTCGTCACAGGCACACCGCAAGTTGAAGAGATTGTGTTGGGCGAAGAAGGTCTGCTGAAGCATGGCCGCGAAGGTTTGATCATCGCGGATTGCTCAACCGCTGAACCTTCTTCTACCATGCGCATTGTGGCCAAGGCTGCTGAACACGGCATCACGTTCATGGATACGCCGATGACGCGAACACCAAATGAAGCTGAGGCCGGAAAGCTTGGGCTCATGGTGGGTGGCGAAGCGGCCATGCTGGAATTAATCAGACCCGTACTCAATTGCTTTGCCGAACTGATTGTGCACACTGGTGCCGTGGGCACAGGGCACCAAGTTAAGTTACTTAATAACTTCTTGTCACTTGGCCACGCGGCTATTGCAGCTGAGGCTATAACCGTGGCGGCAAAGGCTGGTGTTGATATGAAAGCCTTGCGCGAGGTCATTATGGGCGGCGGCGCATCATCAGTGATGTTTGGACGCTTGATCAATGTGCCGCTTTCTGATGATGACTCGCAATTGAAATTTGCCATTCGCAATGCCCGCAAGGATTTGCGTTATTACACGAACATGACCGAGCAAATGCCTGTCGCCTCATTCATGGCCGAGCAGGTGCATCAGACTTATGTGCTGGCTGATACAATGGGTTACGGCGAACGTTATGTGCCGCGGATTATTGATATGATGATGAAGTTGGCGGGTATCAAGAAATAGATTAGCGCCCGCGTTTCTTGGTTGATTTCGGTTTTGCCTTTTTTGGCGTAGTTTTAGCAGGCGGTCTGCGCACCACTTTCTTTGGCTTTTCAGGGGCAGACCGCGGCACGGAAAAAATCGACGGCAAAAGCTCTGGAACGATATCGCCTTCTTCGCTTTCATCGCCAATGAAGATTGGCATGTTGCGCCGCAAAGGAGATGGTAAAGCCAATGAAGCCCGCAGTTTGTCCACGGCAAAACCCATGTCTACGTCGTCTCTTTTAACACTGCGCATCGACAGATTTGGCAATATATTTTGTTCCAAAATTTCCGCATCGTCGGCAACTTTACGCGGCAGAACCTGTAGCATCGCAGCCACTTCTGTTGCAGTAATAGGTTGGCCGATCAGATAGCCTTGTCCAAGATCACAACCCAATAATGCGAGATTATCAATCTGGTCCTGGTTCTCAATACCCTCCGCCACGACAGCCATATTCAGGCGGTGCGCCAAATCTGTAATCGTCGTGATAATCGTCGCACTTCGCTCATCATAGATTTCGGGGTCAATGAAGGAGCGATCAATCTTCAACGTATCGAATGGAAAATCACGCAAACTTGAAAGGCTCGAAAAGCCGGTTCCAAAGTCATCGCAAGATAGACCAACGCCAATGCTGCGCAGTTGCTGCAGCAGTTTCGCGGTTTTTTGCGGTTGACGCATGATGACGGATTCTGTGACCTCGATTTTCAAACTGCCGAGCGAGAGGGTTTCACGGTTAATCACATCCTGAACTTGTTTCAAGAAATCTTTGTTGGTCAACTGGCTTGCGGAAACATTTACGGCCACAAAGAAAAATTTGTCGCGGCGCAAAACGCGCTGCCAAATGCCCAACTGACGTGCTGCTGTTGCCAAAACAAATTGACCAATTTCAGCGATGAGCTCCGCCTTTTCGGCAAGCTCGATAAACTGCAAGGGCGGCAGCAGGCCTAGGGTAGGGTGACGCCATCTTGCTAATGCCTCAAAGCCCGCCACTTCCATCGTATCCAGATATGAGATGGGCTGGTAGTGCACTTCAATTTCATCATTGCCAATGGCGCGGCGCAAATCTGACTCCAAACTCAGCTCGGCAGCGCGGTCATCTTTTAGATTTTCACTGAAGGTTACAATCTTGGCGTTGCCCGTTTGCTGTGCTTGTAGAAGGGCCGTTGTAGCTTGCTGCATCATCGCAAGTGCAGTGTCACCGGGTGCATTGACTGCTGAAATTCCAATGCTGGCAAAGAGGGTGATTTCCTGCTGCCTTATTGAGATTGGTTTACTTAAGCTTCTAGTTATTTCCGCAGCGAGAGTGGCACCGCTTCTTCTTGCAATTGCATCAACAGCCAAAACTGCAAATTGGCTTCCAGAAATGCGAGCCACTGTCTCATCGTTCTCAATCACTCCGCTGATGCGTGTTCCTGCGATTTTTAAAAGCTGATCTCCAAACTCATGACCCAATGCATCGTTGAGCGTTTTCAGACGATCAATATCAACCAGCAGAATTCTAAACGGCAAAGCCACGGTTTTCTTAAGTTCGCGATCGACGCGGTCAATAAACAACACACGGTTCGGCAATCCGGTCACTGCATCTTGCACAGCATCGGTGACCAGCCGTTCTTCGGCTTCTTTGTCTTTGGTAATATCTGTCAATGTTCCGATGCAGCGATCTAGTTTTTGGCCTGGGCCTGGAACCCACCGTGCACGCAACAAATACCAGCGATAATCTCCGTCAGAAGTTCGCAGCCGCAATTCGCGCAGAACCAGCTGCCCTGCACGCTTGTCAGCATCCTCGACAACGGTCAAGTAGTTGGCGACGTCTTGCGGATGTAAAGCCTGAATCAATGCGTTTTGCGTGTTGGTTTGCCAAGGTTGCGCAGGGAGCCCTAGGCTGCGCGGTAAATCATCACCGATGCTCAGTCGATTTTCATAAGGCTGCCATTCCCATAGTGAATGGCCTGCACTTGCCAGTGCGAGGCTGCGTCTGTTTGAATCCGTGATGAACGGTTTGGCGTTCAGACCTTGGCTAAACAAAAATTTCAGCAAGATTGTTATCAGCACCACAAGGGAAGCTGCCAATGTGCCCTGCAAAATTGGCGATAATAAATTTACCGTATCTGAGACGTTACAAATAATAGCCGCAAACACTGTCCAAGCGAGAAGGCTGATCCAAAAAACCATATCAGGATCAACCATTCCCGTTTGCTTTTTGCGGTTCATGAAAGTGATTGCAAGACCTGAAACAGCAAGCAATGCAAAACCCAATCTTGCAATTGTGGAAGCACGGGTGGGTTCGGCCAACGCATACAGTGCGTTCGCCAGCATCAAGCCGCCAATAAACAGCACAAAAAAACCTGTCACAGGTGAGAATTTGCCCACTCTCGTAAAGGTCAGAACACAGATCGCCAAACTTGTTGCAAACATAGATTCCACAATGCCGCGGAGAATATTTTCATCAATGCCTAACTTGGGGAAGACATAGAGCAACGAAGAAAGGTGACCTGATTCAAACGCGATAAAGATGAGAGAGGTTAAGGCAAACGCCGAAGCGCTTAAGAAAACGCTATGCGGCCTGAAGCCATAAATCGCCAAAATACCGAATGCGACGAACAGGGCCACACCAAACACGAGGCCATCAAAGAATGTGATCTGTGCCTGACGCTCTGCCCAAAATTGGCGTTGCCAAAGTGTTGATTTGAGTTCAACCGAAGGGCTTTCAATCGCGATGTTAAATATCTCTTTCGGCAAGACATGAAAACTAAAGGTCTTCGAAACCGAATTGCTATTTGCGTTCAGCTCTTGCCCATTGGTCGCTGCAGCGCTGATCACCGCATTCTTGATTGGTCGAACCGGCAGAATGCCCGATCCGACGAAGGGTTGCTCTTCAATGTCCATCACAAAATCAAGCGCTTGATCTGTGGTATTGTGAATTGAAAAGAGCGACCAGAAGTAGGTGGGGCCTGGCCCCTTTGCTTGGAGAGAAACAGTTTTGGGATCGCCTGGTCCTTGCAAAGAAATCTTGGACCGTTCAGCCGCTATTGGGCTTCGGTAGTTCGAGAGATCAACCTGATTCGTTTTAGCATCGACATCGAGTATCGCATCAGCAAACACTGGCTTTAACTGCACAAGCAGAAGCAAGACGACAAAAAGCGCCGCGCAAATCGACCATTTAAGAATGCGAATTGTGCCCAAGCGAATCATAAAACCAATCTAGCCGCGATACGACTTCAAGGCGATTGTCAGTTCAAAGTTTTAAGTCGGGCAAATAGCAAGTGATCTTCCCAGCGCCCGGCTATCTTAATATAGCTTGGGGCATAGCCTTCTTGAATAAACCCAGACGATTCGAGAAGTCTCTTCGACGCCGTGTTGCGCGGCAGACATGCTGCTTCAATACGGTGAAGTGCAAGCGTTTCAAAACAATGTGTAATCATCAAGTTCATGGCTTCGGTCATATAGCCTTGCATGGCAAATTTCATCCCTATCCAATAGCCAAGCGTTGCCGATTGTTCGGCTCCCCTTCGCACATGGCTCAAACTGATGGCGCCAACCAATTGATTTTCGGTGGTTTCAAAAATGAAGAAGGCGTAGCCGTGATCGCGCGCGGCCCAATCATGGTAGATGTTCAAGCGTCTGCGAAAAGATCCGCGTTTAAATTCATCTTCATTCCAAGTCGGTTCCCATGGTTCAAGAAATTTGCGGCTTGCTTGGCGAAGCTCTGCCCATTGTTGGAAATCGTCCATGACAGGAGGGCGGACAAGGATACGATTGCCGATAAGAACAGGCCCTCGCCGCAGCTTTCCAAAAAGCCACAAGACGCTTCAGGCAAATCTTGCGGCCAGTGCCGCATGGTTTTCGAGTGCCGAAAGTTGGCCCACCGCACTCAAAGATGGTGGTGCTGATTTAAAAATCTCTTTAGCCAACAAGCGCACTTGTTCAACTGTTACGGCCTCAATCTTTTTTATCAGTGTTGCCATTTCTGGCACTTCGCCAAATGCCAGAAATTGTCTGGCGATTTGGTCAGCTCTGGATGATGCACTTTCGAGGTTCATGACGATGCTGGTTTTGAGCTGAGCTTTGGCACGGTCAATTTCTTTTTCGGTAATTTCATCGACCATCGAAAGCATTACCTTGGCGGTGACTTCCAAAAGATCAGGCGTGTGATCTGGTGATGTTGCGGCATAGACGCCGAGTTGGCCCGTGTCTTCGTAAGTCGTGCCAAATGCAAATACACTGTAACAAAGACCACGCTTTTCGCGCACTTCTTGGAACAGCCTAGAAGACATGCCGCCGCCTAAAATGCTGGCCAAAACCTGCAATTGATAAACGCGGGTATCACGGTAATTGGGTGCTGGAAAAGACAAAACCAAATGGGTTTGGTCGAGCGGCTTTTGTTCGGTCTGGGCAGTGCCCGCAAATGTTGGGGGTTGGCGCTGGGGTGCGTAACCTTGTGGGATGTGGCCAAAATGTTTTGTTGCAGCGGCTGTGAAGTCAGCGTGGTTCACATTGCCCGTGGCACAAATAACAATGCGCGAGGCCCAATAATTCCGGTCGCGCCAAGACACCATTTGCTCGCGCGTCATGTTTTGCACAAGCTCTGATGTACCTAGAATAGAACGACCGAGTGGATGATCGCCATAAGATGCGGCTTGGGCCAAATCAAAAACCAAATCATCGGGTTGGTCTTTCGAAGCGGCGATTTCTTGCAAGATCACATCGCGTTCACGGTCAAGCTCATCGGCATCGAGGGTGGATTCAGTGAAGATATCAGCCAGAATATCGAGCGCCAGAGGCCAGTCGGCCTTTAATGTACGCGCGTAATAAGTCGTGGTTTCCATGCCCGTTGCAGCGTTGATTTCGCCGCCCGCACTTTCGATTTCTTCGGCAATATCTTGGGCGCTGCGGCGCTTGGTGCCCTTGAAGGCCATGTGTTCCAGAAAATGTGCAACGCCATTTTCTTCAGGGTTCTCATCGCGCGCACCCGCTTTAATCCAGATGCCAAGTGCCACCGATTCCAAATGCGGCATGTTGTGCGTCAGCACATGTAAGCCATTTGGTAACTTTGAAATTTCAACCGACATTTACGCTCCCATTCGACACTGCGCTATTTTGCGCCAGCTTCAAGCATGGGAAAGGATATAGGCCTTCACGTCCGCTTCGCTGTTTGGAAGCACTTTGAAGGTTTCTTTCGCGTTCATCAAGTAGGATAAACGTTGAGGTAAATTTGGTCTGACTTTTGTCGCGGCCTCCACCGCATCTGGGAATTTGGCGGGGTGGGCTGTGGCCAGCGTGACCATGGGCGAAATTGTGCTGGTTTTTTGGGCAATGGCGTAGCCCACCGCTGTGTGAGGATCCAGAAGCTCGCCTGTTGCATTCAAAACCTCGGCCATTGTTTTGGCTGCATCTGCATCAGACGTTGCGCTCGAGTCAAATTCTGCGCGGATCGATTTGATGGCGTCTGATTGCAATGTGAATGCACCCGATTGCTTCAGAGATTCCATTGCGCTTCGCACAGCGGCGGGATCGTTGTTGTTGGCAAGATAAACCAGTCGTTCAAAATTGCTGGAGACTTGAATATCCATTGAAGGGCTGGTGGTGGCGTGAACGCCAGTCACAGTATAACTGCCAGTTTTTAAGGTGCGGTCAAGAATGTCATTGCTGTTGGTGGCAATCACCAAGCGGTCAATATCGAGCCCCATGCGTTTTGCAACAAGGCCCGCAAAGACATTGCCGAAATTTCCTGTGGGCACGGTGAAACTCACTGAGCGATCAGGTGCACCCAACTGTAATGCGGCATAAAAATAATAGACAATCTGCGCCATGATGCGCGCCCAATTAATCGAATTCACGCCAGCAAGGCCGATATCATCACGGAACTTCAAATCATTAAACAGAGCTTTGACGATGGCTTGGCAATCATCAAAGTTGCCTTCAATGGCGATGTTATGAACTGATGGACTAGTGACGGTGGTCATCTGCCGGCGTTGCACGTCAGACACGAGGCCATGTGGATGCAGAATAAAAATGCTGGCATTTTTGGAATGTTGGAAAGCATCAATAGCTGCACCTCCGGTGTCACCCGATGTTGCGCCGATGACCACGGCTTTGCGCTTTTGTTTGGCCAGCGACCAATCCATCATGCGCGATAAAAGCTGCATCGCTACGTCTTTGAAGGCGATGGTTGGGCCGTGAAAGAGTTCGAGTAGATAGTGGTTCGGGGCCAGTTGTTTGAGTGGTGTGGTGGCAGGGTGATTGAAGGTGGCATAAGCCGCATCGATCATTTTTCTAAGATCGGCACCGGGGATAGAACCATCGGTATATTTGCTGACAATTGCAAAAGCTACATCCGCATAAGGCTTTCCGCGCAAAGCCAGCAGCTCATCACGCGCGATTTGTGGAAATTTCTCCGGTACATAAAGCCCGCCATCTCGCGCCAAGCCAGAGAGCATGGCACCTTCAAAATCAAGGACGGGGGCAAGGCCTCGGGTCGAGATGTAGTTCATTGTTTAGCCTTCCAGATTCAATTGCCCCTCTTCAATTCGTCATCCCCGCGAAAGTGGGGACCCAACTTTTAACAATGCATTCTGCATGAAGTTGGGTTCCCGCCTTCGCGGGAATGACGACGTGAGAGAGTGGTTAAAAATAATAGCAAGCCTTTAACGTGCGCGACAGTGCGCATCAAGCGCCAGTCTTTCTCAACGAAAACACATAGAACCCTGCGACCGCCGCCAAAGCCGCCGCCAGCCCGAACCAGGTTATGGCATAGCCCAAGTGATTATTAGCAAGTTCGACTTTTGGCATTTCTGCTGAAGGCACTTCTTGTTCGGTGTTGCTCGGCAGTTTTTGTAAGATAAACGGGACGGCGCGGCTAATATCGACGTTGTCAAGTGTTGCTAACATCGCGGGCGCATCCCACCAATACCAAATGTTTCCCACGACATCATTGTCATTATCAAAATACCCGCGCCCTTTGTTGTGATACCGGACGAGACCTTGAATGGTTTGCGGGGTTTCATTTAGCTTCATCGGCTGGTTTTCAGCAATCGCTCCCATATCCACAAGCACGAAACGGCCATCGTCAGTTTTGAATGGTGCGATGATTTCCCAACCCGGATCGCCATTAAAAGATGTGACTCTGCGGAAATAATTCGCCGGGTCTAATTGTCCGGTGAGTTTGACTTTGAGATATTCAATATCCTCGCCCTGCTCCCGTTTGGTCAAAGCTTCCGCCAGAGAAATAGGCTCCGCACTCATCCGCTGTTCAAGGCTGGCAATCAATGCCGTCTTCTGCCCAAGGCGTTGCACCTGCCACACACCGAGCCCGAGCAAAATGCTGATACCAATTGTACTCGCCAGAACTATCGGCCAGAGGCGGGTTTTCATTTCACTTCGCGGCCTTCTTGGGCACCGGTTTTCCACTGTTGCGCCAAGAATGCACCCTTCAAAGGGCGAAGCAAAGCCATCGGCATAATGATCAATGTTGGGATGGCGATCAAAGCATGCACCCAATAGGGCGGGCTATAGGCCACTTCAACGCCGAGGATTGAACCCACGCCGAAAATACAAGCAAAGAGCATCACAAACCATGCTGCGGCATCACCAGAGTCTGCGAAAGAATAGGAGAGCCCGCAATTGCTGCAGGATTTAGCGACCGTCAAATACCCTTCGAATAGTTTGCCCTTGCCACAGCGCGGGCACTTTCCGGCAAGGCCGGTTTTGAGGGGTGAGAGGTCAGGATAGAAGTTTTCGGCCATTGTCGTTTCCAAAAATTAAAGGCCGCCAGCTGAAAGCGAGCGGCCTTTTTTTAAATTGCAAACACATCACTCAATCGGCATCACGCCGCCGTGTGAGCCCCAGATGTAGATCGCGGCGAACAGGAACAGCCAGACCACGTCCACGAAATGCCAATACCAAGCGGCGGCTTCGAAGCCAAAATGTTGGGTTGGTGTGAAGTCGCCTTTCCAAGCGCGGTATAGGCACACCATCAGGAAGATTGTTCCGATGATAACATGAAAGCCGTGGAAACCCGTGGCCATGAAGAAGGTTGAGCCATAGATGTTTCCGGTAAAAGTAAACGCCGCATGGGCGTATTCCCATGCTTGTACACAGGTGAAGAGCAGGCCCAAAATCACCGTGATGATCAAGCCATTGATCAGACCTTTACGATCATTGTTCAGCAGCGCGTGATGCGCCCAAGTGACTGTTGTGCCGGACGTCAGCAGAATAAGTGTATTGACCAATGGCAAGTGGAATGGATCAAAAACCGTTGTACCTTGGGGTGGCCATACACCGCCCGTGACTGCAACGCGCGCGGCCAATTTAGCCTCGCCCGCAAACAAGCTTGCATCAAAGAAGGCCCAGAACCAGGCCACGAAAAACATCACTTCAGACGCGATGAACATCAACATGCCGTAACGCAGATGAAGGCCAACAACGGGAGTGTGATCACCAGCATGGGCTTCCTTGATCACATCGCGCCACCACATAAACATGGTGTAAAGGACGAGAATGAAACCGAGCGACATCACCATAACGGCCGGGGTGTGCATTGGGTCTGGAGGTAATTTCAGCGCAGCACGCGCTTCAGACGACGATTGATGATGCATAAAATTGATTGCACCAATGGCTAAAATAAAGGCTGAAGCAGCACCTACAAAGGGCCAAGGGCTTGGGGCTACCAAGTGGTAATCGTGGTTTTTACCATGCGCGTCGGCCATCGTCGTCTCCTTAAATCAATTCGTGTTCGCCACCGACTTGCTGGCAACAGCAGGATCAGAGGCGGGGTAAAATGTGTAAGATAAAGTAATTTCTTTAATGTTCTTGGCATCAGCATCATCAAGCAAAGCTGGATCGACAAAGAACGATACTGGCAACTCTTCGGTCTGGCCTGCTTTTAAAGTTTGCTTTGTGAAACAGAAGCATTGGATTTTGTCGAAGAAAGCGCCAGCACTGGCAGGCGATACATTGAACACGGCTGTGCCTGTGTTGGTTTTGGTGCCTGTGTTGCGGGCGTCGTAATAGGCCATGTTTTGCTCGCCGATTTTCACCTTCATTACAGTTTGACGCGGGTGAAATTCCCATGGCAGACCTGACGAAGTATTGGCATCAAAACGCACCATGATGAATTGTTCAGTGGCTTTATCGGGTGCTTTTTCGGCGCGCTGGGTGGTGCCGCCAAAGCCTGTCGAATTACAGAAGGCCTTGTAGAGTGGCACAGCCGCATAAGACAGGCCGATCATTCCAACAAAAACGCTTGCAGCGATCACAGCAACACGAAGATTTTTGGTTGGAGCATCAGCCATCAAACCGACGCCCCTAAACGCACCAGTGTTGTGACAAAAAACAAAATAATCAGCCCAACAAGACACCACGCCATAACTTTAGCCCGGCCTCTGCGGCGTTTGAGGTCTTCGGGCGAAAAGGCAACCGCTGGTTTTTTTAAATCCATCAGAACACCGCCGCGAATGTTGGTAGGTGGGCGATGCGTTCAACCAGAATCAATGCAAATACCGCAAAGAGCCAGTAGATTGAAAATTTGAACAATGCTTTGCAGGCTTTGTTGTTCAACGGCCCTTCGGCCAAACGGTAAACATCAATAGCACATTTCAAAAACCATGCGGTCAGCAATCCGGCACCTACTGCATAAAGCATGCCCGCTGTTCCGGTAAGGCAAGGCAGGGCAACGGCGGGGATGGTCAGTATTGAATAGATCAAAATCTGTTTGCGCGTTTCGGGGCGGCCAGCAACATTTGGCAACATGGGGATGCCTGCTTTTTCGTAATCACTTTCGCTGAATAGCGCCAATGCCCAGAAATGCGGTGGCGTCCACATGAAGATCAACAAAAAGAGACTGATCGAACCCAGATCAATGCTGCCATTTACGGCTGCCCAAGAGATCATGGGAGGGAAAGCACCCGCAGCTCCGCCAATCACAATGTTCTGCGCCGTCCAGCGCTTGAGGCCAATGGTATAAATCACAACGTAAAAGAAAATCGTGAAAGCGAGTAATGCCGCAGCTTGCCAATTCACAAACAGTTCCATCATCAATACTGATGCCACCGCAAGCGTGAGACCAAAGCCCAAAGCTTCGCCCGGCAAGATAGCGCCTGATGGAATTGGGCGCTTTGACGTGCGTTTCATCACGGCATCGATATCAGCTTCATACCACATATTCAGTGCGCCAGCAGCTCCTGCGCCGATGGCAATGCAGAGGATGGTAATGAACCCGATCCAAGGATGGATGCGGCCGGGTGCTGCGACCAAACCTACAATCGCCGTGAAGATGACCAGCGACATGACCCGGGGTTTAAGCAATTTAAAATAATCACCAGCCGTGCCTTGGCCGCCTAGGGCCAAAGTTGAGTTGGTGAAATCTGCTTGCTCTATGGTCAT
>CAXTKN010000057.1:11192-12292 GCA_964244805.1 uncultured Aestuariivirga sp. | reverse complement strand
TCAACAAGCTTCAGCGCTGCACGAACATTTTCACTTTGCGCCACTTTGCCCTCAACTGAAGCCCAGACACCCAGCTTTTCCAAAGCGGCCTTACCATATTTGCCAGCTGGAACTGAATCCACATTGGCCATCGCCAGTTTGCCAGCACCCACGGCATCAGCGAGCTTAAATCCATTTTCAATTCTCAATTCGATTTTGGAGTCTTTAGCTGCAACGAGAACAATTTCATTTCCAAGCAGTTGAACATCACTCCCCTTGGCGATCAAATTTTTATCAGTCAAATATTTCATCCACGTCAAATCAGCCGAAACAAAAACATCCGCAGGAGCGCCAGACTCAATTTGCTTGGCCAAAGCATTGCTTGCAGCATAGGTGAGGGTGGATTCCTTTGCCGTATCAGCTTTCCACGAAACACTCACCGCATCCAATGCATTTTTCAAACTTGCAGCGGCAAAGACATTTACCTTTTCAGCAGCAAAACCTGAGGTGTTCATCACTAAGGTGAGGGCTGCTGCGAAAACTGTACGGCGCGTACACATTCGGGAACTCCAAGAGTTGTTACATCGCTATATACGCACGAATATAGCGATGAAGCAAGTTTTGAAGTATTCGGTTAAGCAATCGGTGCCCCCTCCGCCCTTCGGGCACCTCCCCCAGCAAGCTGGGAGGAGGGCGAAATAGCTTTATTTAGCGCAAAATCTAAAGATCGCGCTCCCCCAACTTGTTGGGGGAGCTGTCCGAAGGACTGAGGGGGCCTCTTTGCCAAATACGATATTCCTGCCGGTAGCAGGGAACCAAAGATCTCAAACAATCCCCGAGCTCGACCCCGCCACTGCTGGCCTTTCCTTGGCCTTTTCATTGCGATATCCACTGGCGCGGTAAGCGGCGAAGGGATGAAGCGCGCCACCTTTGCGCATACGAGCTTCACACAGGATCGGTGTCACGTCGGTATTAAACGCCTGCTTCACCAGCCTATGCGCGGCCATCACATCACTTTGATCTTGCAGTCCAGCAAGCTCTAAACGGTTGATCAGCGATGCCTTGATATAAGAGCGCTGAATTTCCATTGCTGATGAAATTAGGCTTTCAATCGGGTCAGT
>CAXTKN010000057.1:9512-11092 GCA_964244805.1 uncultured Aestuariivirga sp. | reverse complement strand
GAATTCACACAATCAAAACCCAACTCATAAGATGCCGCCTCTTGGCGCAGAGCGCGGTAGTCCGAAACTTTGTCCCACGGAAAATGCGGTGAAACCGTAGGCGTGGTGCGGGCCAGTTGGTGGATCACCCCGCAATCTTCCAATTTTTCATGAATGCCGCGTGGTTCTCCGGGGCCGGGAAAGCGCGCAAACCGCGTGCCACCTGTGCCCACCCCCCAAGTGGGAACCGCTACTGCATAAGCCATGGCACGCGTGGTCATGGCCTCGATATCAATGGCACGACGTTCAAGTTGGCGCGCGAGCGCGGAATAGTCTTCTTTATGTGCGTCGAGTGCTTTTGCATTTTGAGTTGCGATAAAATCGGCTGTGATTGCAAAGGTCATGATCTATCTCGTGAATGAAGCTAAATGGCCAGCATCAACATTGATGATGTTGCCAGTTGATTTGTTTGAAGCATCGCAAGCGAACCAATAAACCGCTTCTGCTATGTCCTCAGGGTACACACTGCGCTGCAAAAGCGAACGCTTCCGGTAGTGATCTTCCAATTCATCAGGCTTGATGCCCAAACTATTGGCGCGACTGGCGCGGTATCCCTCCGACATAATTTTAGACCCGCGCAAAACAGCATCAGGGTTAACAGTGTTCACGCGAATGCCAAACGGTGCACCCTCGGCTGCAAGCACGCGGGCCAAATGAATTTCGGCGGCCTTCATTGCGCCATAAGCTGACGTGCCGGGTGATGCCACCATGCCATTTTTCGATGCAATATAGATCATCGAACCTGCACAATTTTGGCGTTTCAAAATCCGGAACCCTTCGCGGCCCACGAGGAAATAACCCGTGCCCAAAATCGCCATTTGCTTATTCCAAGTTTCAAGCGAAGTTTCATCAGCAGGTGAGGGGATGGCGATGCCAGCATTGTTGACCACAATATCAAGCCCGCCAAAACACGCCACAGTGTCAGTGAAGCCTTTGATCACTGCGTCTTCTTTGGTCACATCCATATGAACCGATGTAACATTATCTTTGCCATATTTCTTTCCGAATTCTGCAACCACTTCGGCCATGCCATCAGTGTTGATATCGGCAATGGCAACACAAGCCCCTTGCTGCGCCAGCTTTTCTGCAATCGCCAAACCTATGCCCGAAGCACCCCCCGTGACCAATGCAATGCGGCCTTGCAAGGGTTTAGACTTTGGCATGCGCGAAAGTTTGGCTTCTTCAAGCAGCCAATATTCAATGTTGAAGGCCTCCTGCTCGGGCAGGCCCATATAAGTGGAAACACCGGATGCACCACGCATAACATTAATGGCATTCACATAAAATTCCGATGCAATACGCGCCGTTGCTTTATCTTTGGCAAACGAAATCATGCCGACGCCGGGAACCAGATAAATCACCGCATTGGGGTCGCGCATTGCTGGAGAATTCGTGTGTTTGCAGCGATTGTAATATGCCGCGTAATCATCAGCATACTGACTAATTAAGTTTTTTAACCCTTCGCCAACCTCGCCATTCGCAGGCAAAACCAAGGGTCGAATTTTGGTGCGCAGAAAATGATCAGGGCAAGAGGTGCCCAA
>CAXTKN010000057.1:4640-9412 GCA_964244805.1 uncultured Aestuariivirga sp. | reverse complement strand
TCAAACCCCGGCCTTTGCCACGGTAAATAACCAATCTCGCCGCCAAACACTTTTGCTGTCAGCTCTTCTGAATTCTTTGCCGCAGCAATCGCAATAACAGCATCGGCATGCACATGATCGACATGGGCATAGGGCACGAAGCCATGCAGCGCTGTATCAATCGACGTCGCGCGGGGATTGAGGTTGAATGTGCAATGGTTGAACATGCCCACCATCGCGTCTTCTTGTGAAATGTCTTTGTAGATATTTTTCAAACTGTTCAGCTTGTCCATATAAAGTGTGGAAAACCCATCCAGCTTCATTGAACCGATATCGCCACCAGAACCCTTAACCCACAACACCTCAACATCGGTGCCCGAAAGGGGATCTTTCATGATCACTTTTGCCGATGTATTGCCGCCACCAAAATTGGTGATGCGCAAATCGCTGCCGAGCAAATTTGAGCGATAAAGCAATAAGCCCGGCTCATCTTTCCCCTTCGCATCAGCATCTCTCCAAAGATTTGGGATCACATTTGTGAGGGTTTTGGCCATGTTGGAAACTCCAGATTGAACTTTCAACTTAAAAACCAAAGCGATCAAGGTCAATCATAATCGCGCATATTGCATCGCAATAATATATTGCACTGCGAATTTTGAGTTATCTGAGTCTTTTTCGTTGACAGTCGTGATCGACTTTGATTAGTTTTGCGCGAATTGGAGGATGCAATGCACGAGCGCGAAAGGTGGCAGGTGATACAAGGCATGTTGCGCGCCAAGGGGCTTGTGCAGGTGTCGGACGTTGGCGCAGCCACAGGCGCATCTGCCGCATCGATCCGCCGCGATTTCGCGAAGCTCGCTGATTTAGGTTTAGCGCGCCGGGTTCACGGCGCGCTGGAAAGCATCGATAACACAGTCAATCAACCCGAAACACCAAGCCTCGCCACGCGCTCCTTTGATGTGTCGCAAACCCACAACATTGCCGCCAAACGCGCCATTGCCAAAACCGCTGTCGATCTATGCAAAGATGGCGAAGCAATCATTATCAATGGCGGCACCACCACGTTTCAGATGGGTGAATTTTTGCGTGACCGCAAATTGAAGATCCTTACCAACTCTTATCCTCTGGCGGAAACTTTAATCCACGACAGCAAGTGCCGCGTTGCTTTGCCGGGTGGCGAAGTTTACCGCGAACAAAAATTAATCGTCTCGCCTTTTGATGATGATGCCATTCAACATTATTCTGCGTCCCGTATGTTTATGAGCGCAGTTTCGGTTGGACCTTTAGGTGTTGTCGAAGGTGATCCATTGATTGCCCGCGCTGAAGCGAAACTTTTAAAACGCGCCGAGAAGCTATGCGTGATGGTTGATGGTTCTAAATTCGCCAATCGGGGCTCACTGGTTGTGTGCCCATTATCGCGCGTTGATATTTTGATCACTGATGAATCTGCACCTGATGCCAGCTTAGAAATGCTGCGCATTGCAGGTGTGAATGTTGTGATCGTCAAAAAAGAATTCGTGCAGGTGACATCAGCGGCATGATGCCGCCAACATCTGATAACGATAATATCTCGCAATCAAGCGAGCAAATTGGGAGGAAGTTATGAAGCATATTTCACGTCGTTCCGTTCTAACATTAATGGGCGCATCTGCAGCATCTATGGCTGTTGCAACGCCAGTCTTCGCCGCCGATAAAGTGCGCATCGCGCTGGTTGTTAAAGCATTAGGCATTGGCTTTTTTGACGCCTGCCGTGATGGTGGCATGGAAGCCGCAAAGGAACTCGGCAACATTGATTTGATCTATACAGGCCCAACCAAGACCACTGCCGAAGAGCAAATTGCAGTGATCGATTCATTGATCGCGCAAAAAGTTGATGCAATCGCTATTTCTGCAAACGATCAAGATGCGCTCGTGCCTGTGTGCAAAAAAGCCATGGAACGCGGCATTAAAGTAATCTCGTTTGACTCAGGCGTCGGCAAAGATGGCCGCATTATGCATCTTAATCCATCAAACAATGCACTGATCGGTTCAAAATGCGTGCAGATGATGGCCAAGACTTTGAAGAACGAAGGCGAAGTTGCCATTCTTTCAGCCACCGCGCAGGCCACCAACCAGAACATCTGGATTGAGGAAATGAAGAAAGAATGGGCCAAGCCAGAATATGCAAAAATGAAATTGGTATCGACAGTATATGGCGATGACCAAGCCGATAAATCTTACCGTGAAACCCAAGGCTTGCTGAAAGCCAATCCAAACCTCAAGGGTATCATTGCGCCAACATCAGTGGGAATTGTTGCTGCGGCCAAAGCTGTGGTTGATGCTGGTTTGGTTGGCAAAGTGTTTGTATCTGGCCTGGGCCTTCCTTCCGAAATGAAGGGCGCAGTTCTGGCTGGTGCGACTGATACATTTGCAATCTGGAACCCAATTGATCTGGGCTATTCAGCTGTAATGATCGCCGCCATGATCCAATCTGGCAAAGCAACAGGCGCACCAGGCACATCAGTCATGGCTGGTCGCATGGGCGAAATTAAGATCGGTGATGATGGTCAAGCCGCCATGGCCGATCCATTCACCTTCGATAAATCCAATATCGAACAATTCTCTAAAATATTCTAAGTCAATGCGGCCCTCATTCCCCTCCGAAATGAGGGCCGTTTTTCATCATGAATGATCAACCTTCCATTCTGGTCCTCTCCGGCCTTTCAAAAAGCTTTCCCGGCGTGCGCGCTTTGCATGATGTAAAGTTAACATTGCGCAGTGGCGAAGTGACAGCTTTACTTGGCGAGAATGGCGCGGGCAAATCAACACTCGTTAAAATCCTGACCGGTATTTACAGGCCCGATGCTGGTGAAATTTTGATTGATGGCAAGGCGCAGCACTTTAATCAGCCGACGGACTCCTGGGCCGCTGGCATCGCTGCAATCCATCAAGAAACGGTGATGTTTGATGAGCTATCAGTGGCTGAAAATATTTTCATGGGCCATATGCCGCGCAAGAAATCGGGTTTGATCGATTGGCCTGTTTTACATTCTAAATCGCAAGAATTGCTGAAACGCATTGAGGCTGAATTTTCCAGCGACACGATTTTGAAAACTCTAGGCGTGGCGCAAAAACATATGGTCGAAATTGCGCGTGCGCTCAGCCACAATGCGCGCATCATCATTATGGACGAACCAACTGCTGCATTGTCAGGCCGTGAGATTGATGATCTGTTTGACATCATCAATCAACTAAAATCACAAGGTTGTGCCATCATATTCATCTCTCACAAATTCGATGAGATTTTCAAAATTGCTGATCGCTGGACATGCCTGCGTGACGGTGAATATGTGGGAGACGGTGCCATAAAAGATGTCACTCAAGCCCAGCTTGTTAAGTTGATGGTCGGTCGTTCGATTGATCAGGTTTTTCCAAAGCGCAACGTGACAATTGGTAAAACTGTTCTCGAAGTCGATGACCTTTCCAATGCCACCGAATTTGATGGCGCGAGTTTTAATTTACGCCAAGGCGAAATATTGGGCTTCTATGGTTTGGTCGGCGCTGGGCGTTCCGAATTGATGCAGTCCTTGTTCGGAATCAGCCAAGCAGAGCGTGGCACCGTGAAAGTGAATGGCGAAGTCGTTAAAATCGAAAGCCCATCTGACGCAATTGCAGCAGGCATTGCTTATGTTCCCGAAGACCGTCAGGTACAGGGAACTTTTCAACCATTTGGAATCCGCGAAAACATCACACTCCCCAGCATCGCAAACCACGCCGCAAGTAATGTCATCTCATATTCTGAGGAACTTGTAACTACACGCAAATTTGGTGCGCGCCTTTCGGTCAAAGCATCGAGTTGGGAGCAGCGCTTGAACGAGCTTTCCGGCGGCAATCAACAAAAAGTCGTCATCGCAAAGTGGCTGGCTACCAAGCCTAAAATTCTCATTCTCGATGAACCCACCAAAGGCATTGATATTGGCTCCAAAGCGGCTGTGCATGAATTCATTGGCGAATTGGCTGGCGAAGGCCTCGCCATTATCCTTGTTTCAAGCGAACTCCCCGAAGTCATCGGTATGTCGGATTCTATTCAAGTGATGCATGAAGGTAAATTTATCAGACGCTTCTCGGGCGCAGAAATATCGCCCGAAGCCATTGTGAATGCGGCTTCTGGAGGTGCGCATTGAAAGCGCTGGCCAAAAATCGCGAAGTACTTCTTGGCTTTATCGTCGCCGCGATTGTCTTGGCGGTTGGCATTCGCGCACCTGTGTTTCTCACTGGCGAAAGCCTGGTTAATGTCATCACTGACACATGTTTCCTGTTCATGCTGACGCTGGCGCAAATGGCCATCATTCTCACACGTGGCATTGATCTTTCACTTGCTGCAAATCTTGCACTTACGGGCATGGCTGTGGCTTTGGTTTCACGCGCCATGCCCGAAGTGCCGCTGGGATTGATTATTCTTCTTGCCATTGTGATTGGCGCAGCACTTGGCACTATCAACGGAGCTTTGGTCGCATATGTTGGCATTCCACCTATCGTTGTCACGCTTGGCACATTAGCTATCTTCCGTGGTCTGATCTTTCTATTGGCAGGCGGCCAATGGCTGACCTCCAAGGATATGAGCGAGGCATTTCTGTCTTTCCCACACGCAAACTTGCTCGGTGTGCCAAGTTTGATCTGGATCGCAGGTCTGGTGATCGCCGCATTCTGGATCCTCTACCGGCAAACCCAATTCGGTCGCGGACTATATGCCATTGGTGGAAACCCTGTGGCGGCGCGCTATTGCGGCATCAACATTCCGCGCCAGCAATTCA
>CAXTKN010000057.1:0-4540 GCA_964244805.1 uncultured Aestuariivirga sp. | reverse complement strand
GCAGTGATCGTCAATGCTCGCTCTGAACGCCCCATCGGTAAATTGATCTTGGCCAGCGCCCGCAAACTGGAGCGCCAATCATGAGTGATACGCAACGCTATCAAGTTCTAGACCGCGCCCCCTTTAACCTCGCGTCATATCTGCTGCGGTGGGAAAGCATTTTGGTGATGTTGCTGGTCGCCGTGATTATTATCAACACGGCAATTTCTCCCTATTTCTTAGATATTTATAATTTGTCAGATGCAACATTCAATTTTTCCGAAAAGGCGATAATCGCCTTAGCAATGGCGCTGCTTATCATCACGCGTGAGATTGATCTTTCAGTTGCGGCAAACATTGCCGTCTGTTCTCTTGTTATGGGCCTTCTCTCGCAAATGGGTTATGGCACTCCTGTATTGGTCATTGCTGGTTTAGCAGTTGGCGCAATGGCGGGAGCGGTAAATGGCGCCTTGGTAACCAAATTCCGCCTACCTTCCATTGTCGTGACAATTGGTACGATGTCTCTTTTTCGCGGAATCGCACAAGTGGTGTTGGGTGATCAAGCACTGACCAAATATCCAAGTGCGCTCACATCATTCGGCCAAGGTTATATCTGGCCCGGCGTTCCTGTTCCCAATTCTTTCGCGCTGTTTTTAGTTTTGGCCTGCTTCTTCGGTTTTGTTCTCCACCGCACAGTCATCGGCAGGCAGATATTTGCTATCGGTCATAATCCAACAGCTGCGCGCTTTTCCGGTATCAAAGTTGAAAAAATCCGGTTCTGGCTATTTGTCTTAACCGGAACCATGGCAGGCCTAGCCGCGGTTCTGCTGACTGGCCGCATTGGCTCTACCCGGCCGAACATCGCACTCGGTTGGGAGCTTGAAATTGTCACGATGGTCATCCTCGGTGGCATTTCAATTGCGGGTGGAACCGGAACGATATTGGGCCTCGTGCTGTCGGTTTTCATTTTGGGCCTCACAATTTTTGGTCTTTCGCTCGTCAACATCCCTGGTATTGAAATTGCAATCTTGATCGGATTGCTGTTGATCATCTCCATCGCAATTCCTATCATGACCGCAAAATGGCGTGGACGAACATAATCGGATGAACACTGCAGTTCTCGATGTCGGCAAAACAAATCTCAAGTTTGTGGTATTTGATGATGCTGGTGTTCTATTGTTCGAACGCCAAATGCCCAATGCCTCTTTGCCGGGCCCGCCGTATCCGCATATTGACGTGGAAAAGATTTGGAGTTTTCTGGGTGCATCGCTGCGGGAAGCGACGCTAAAATTTAAAATCGAAACCCTCATCCCCACAACGCACGGTGCATCTGGTGCGGTGATGAATGAGCAGGGTCTGGTGTTGCCGATCATGGATTATGAGTTCACGAGCTGCGAAGAGATTAACGCACGCTATGAACCATTGCGTGATCCATTCAACAAAACCTATTCGCCTAGCATGCCTGCAGGTTTGAACGTCGGCCGACAATTCGCATGGCAAAAATGGAATTTAAGCGAAGACTTTGAGCGGGTCACGAAAATCGTCGGCTATCCGCAATATTGGACTTGGAGGCTTTGCGGCAAATTTGCTTTTGATATTTGTTCGATGGGAGCACACACGGATTTATGGTTGTCCAGCGAAAACAAATCAACAAAATTGGCCCAGGCTCTAGGCTTCGACAAATTGGTCGCACCGATAACTGCACCTTGGACTGAAATGGGAATGATGAATGCTAAAGCCGCAAAAGAGCTTGGCGTTGAACCAAATATAAAGATTCTCTGCGGTATACACGATTCAAACGCGGCCTTGTTACCGTATCTAGCATCACGCAATGCACCCTTCACAGTTTTGTCGACAGGTACCTGGGTTGTGGTCATGGCCGTTGGGCATTCGCTGACAAGCTTGAAACCAGATATGGACATGTTGGGCAACATTGATGCTGAAGGTAGACCGTTAGCGACAGCAAAGTTCATGGGCGGACGCGAGTTTGCAGTCATGGCAGGTGATTGTACCTCCGCTGAATTGATTGAAGATATTAGACACTTCATCGCTGCAAAAATATTTGCCCTGCCATCATTCAGCACCAGCGGTGGCCCTTACGCCGCGCACAAGGGTGAAATCATTGGCGATGTGAAACCTGAGCAACGCACGAGCTTAGCGACTCTCTATGCAGCTTTGATGTGCACAGTCACACTTGATAACTTGGAAATCGAGCATGGCGATTTAATCGTCGATGGCAGTTTTGCTCAAAATTACCTGCTGTGTGAAATTATTGCAACCTTGCGGCCTGAGCAAAAGCTTTATGTGGCCAAAGATCAAGCGGGCACAGCGCGCGGCGCAGCGATGCTCGCAACTTGGCATCAACCACATGCTGCACCTGAGGCGAGCCTGGTCAAACCAACAGAAATATCAGGTCTCAAAACCTACTATGAGAATTGGAAAGCGATGATTGCGTGAGCATCTGGGAAATATAAAAATGAAAATCAATTTAAACACCGTTGAATTTAGTCGCGCCGAAACAGTTTTGGCCGAACATGGCGCGATAAAAATTTCGACTCTGAAATATGCCAGCGGCGTTGCTGCGCTACGGATATCCAACAAAGTGGGCGAGATTGTTTTTCTTCCTTTCCACGGCCAACAAATCTGGGATGCAAAGTTTCATGGCCGCCGTTTAACCATGCGCTCCATGTTTGATGATCCTACGAGCTCCACTGATTACCTCAGCAATTATGGTGCATTCATGCTCCACTGTGGAGCCACGGCCATGGGCAATCCCGGCGCTGGCGATACGCATCCGCTGCACGGTGAATTGCCGAATGCCATTTATCAGAGTGCTGAATTGAGTTTTGGCCAAGATGAGCAAGGCGCGTTTGTTGAGGTGAGCGGTCACTATCGTCACACGGTCGCCTTCACCCATAATTATGTAGCCACTCCACGTATTCGCATAAATGAAAACAACGGTCGCATTGCCATGCATCTCGAAGTGAAAAATCTCAAAGCCACACCAATGGATGTGATGTACCTCGCTCATGTAAATTTCAAACCAGTCGACGGGTCAAAACTGATCGACACAGCTTCTGATGATCCATCCAAGGTAAATGTCCGCGATAAGTTCCCAGAATTTTTCAAACCAACGGCGGAATATTTGGCTTTTATCAAAACACTTCAGAAAAATCCAAAGCTGCACCGCGAAATCACCGAAGGCAAAACTTTTGATCCTGAGTTGGTAATGGGACTTACTTTCAAATCTGATGCACAAGGTTGGGCCCATTCCATGCAAGCGTTGCCTGACGGCACAGCAGATTTCATCAGCCACCGCCCCAGCGAACTGCCCCGCGGCGTGCGTTGGATCACCCGCACGGCCAACCAAGATGCCATTGGAATCTATCTCCCTGCAACGGCGGAAGCCAATGGCTACACCGCCGAGAAAGCCAAGGGCAATGTGTTGAGCATCGACGCGGGAAAGAGCTTCACGTGTGTGCTGGAGTTTGGGGCGCTGGATGCGAAGGATGCGGCCGAGATGAAAGGCATGATTGAAAGGGTCTAAGCGAGACTACGCAACACCTTCACGGTCTCAGCCTTCACATCTTTAATCGTCGCACCCAAAATCATATTTCGATCATAGCTTTGCGGGTTATCGTTCAAGTATTTTCTGAGCGACGCGCCAAACGCTAAACGCAGTTCAGTCCCGATGTTGAATTTCTTCACGCGGGTTTCTCGCGCTAATTTCGAACGAACATCGAGAGGAATGCCGCTTCCGCCATGCAGCACGAGTGGTAACCTGGTGACGGCCTCAATGGCCCGTAGCGATTCAAAATCGATGCCAGACGTTTTCTCAGTGTTGAGATGCACATTGCCGATGGAGATGGCCAGTGCATCAGCGCCACTCTCATTATCAAAGCGCTGCGCCTCATTTGGTGAAGTATGCGCAGAAGCAGCGCCGCTCACATAACCTACAACACCAACTTCACCTTCAACTGAAACGCCCGCGCGATGTGCAATTTCAGCAACGCGCGAAGTGAGCTCGATATTTTTAGAAATCGGCAAGGCCGAACCATCAATCATCACAGACGTAAAGCCATGCTCGATTCCTTGCACGCATTCTTCCACCGTCAACGCATGATCGATATGGCACACCACAGGCACCTTCGCTTGCTCGGCTAAATGCCGAAACATTTTTCCCAAAATTGGAACCGGAGTGTGCTTGCGACATCCGGGCCCCGCTTGCAAAATAACGGCAACGTCTAACTCTTCCGCAGCCTCCACATAAGCCCGCGCATCTTCCCAGCCGAGCACCACCAAACCAGCCACACCATATCGGCCAGCAAGGGCAGGCTTTAAGACATCTACGAGATTAGCAACGGTCATTTAAATTTCGCGATCATATCTTTTATGCCGGGAATGGTTTCGACTTGATAGGCATGCACAGGTTGAAAAAATTGCACCAGCGAACGCTGGCTCAAACCACCAAGAATAGTGAAATAATACATTTCATATCCCGGGCCTACCACGCAAGGGTGATAGCCTTTGTCGAGCACAATCGTCGAACCATCGACGATAT
>CAXTKN010000056.1:0-12301 GCA_964244805.1 uncultured Aestuariivirga sp. | reverse complement strand
CGTGTGTTTTTCTCTGATGATGATTATGCCTATTATCTCAAGCTGCTTAAAGCCGCCTGCTTAAGCGAAAAGCTGCGCTGTCTGGGTTATGTTTTGATGCCCAATCATGTGCATCTTATTCTGGTGCCGCGTGACGAAACTGGCCTCAGCAAAGCCATGTCTGCGGTGCACCGCGCTTATGCGGGGCATTTGAATGCGCGTCGCAAAAAGACCGGGCATTTTTGGCAAGGCCGCTTTGGCTGTGTGGCCATGGACGGCGAGCACGCGTTGAGCGCTTTGCGCTATGTGCTGCTCAATCCGGTTAGGGCGAAAATTTGCGCCAAGCCTGAGCAATGGGATTGGTCTTCAGCCAAGGCCTATTTGAAAGGGCGCGATGACGGCCTGACAGATACAAAAGATATGCTGGCCATCTGCCCCGATATGAAATCCCTGCTCCAGGCGAGCCCCGAGCAAGAGATGGCCGAAATGCTGCTGCGCCGCGCCGAAACCATCGGGCGGCCTTTAGGAAGTATGACATTCATGGATAGGCTTGAACGCAAATTGGGCCGCTCGCTCAAAGCAGCTAAACGCGGACCAAAATCTACGGCGTAAACGAGTTAAGTGGGGTGTCACCGAAATTAGCTGCAACGGTCATGTGACACTGTGATGACATTTTCCGCACCTCATCTGAACATGATCGATAACCACAAAGCATTTCAAATCAGCGAGTGAATCAAACATAACGATGACCGAGGGAGACGGCCCGGTTACCTCTGAAATTTAAAATGAACGGGACTAATTTTTGGAGATAACAATGAAAAAACTGATGATTGCTGTTGCCGCCATTGCCGTATTGTCTGGCCCTGTTTATGCAAAAGACACGATGCACAATCAAATGGTAAAAATGATGAAGATGATCAAGGAGCAAATGATTATCACCAAGCAATTGGAGAAATATCTGAAGCTTATGTCGGACAATTCTGGCTTTAAGAACGGCTAAACTAATCTAGAACATTATACCTTCGAAAGAGAATACGGGCTGAATTCAGATTGTGTATCTGAGTTCGGCCATTTTTTTGTATGAATATTCTGGGTGAAATCTCAGGTAAAATGCGGACCAGCCATAGCACAGAATCAACAATGCTTGAGCGAGTAGTATGGGGATCTAAACAGAAGCGAACGGAGATTAGACCTGTGTGGCCCAACCCCCGCTGCTCTTTGCAGAATAGATGATTATTTTGCGCACTGATTGAAGTCTGGGCGGTTTGATGCACAGAAGTTAGAACCACCGCGAAGCGCTTTGCCGTTGAATTTGCCAGTGATCACTTTTGATTTTGTGATCGTCAGGCGTGTATTTGCACAGGCCGCTGCAACAACTTGTTCGCATGCAGCAACTGAAGTTGCCGATGTATCTTCCTTGTCGCATTCCTTGGTGCCATTGCACTTGGAATATGATTCAGCTTCTTTGCCTGGGCAAGCTGTGCGGTTGTAGTGAATGACGCAACCAGCTTCTGCGGCTGCTGCGAAAGACATAAAGCAAGCGGCGGCAAGCGCAATTGTACGAATGTTCATTTAAAATTCTCCGTTATATTTGATCCCCCGAGCCAATTCTGACCCAGCGCGCCGCTAGATGTCAGAGTGATGTTACGGATTTGTGACAAATGCCTGATTGATGCGTTGTGATTAATTTTTTTCCACACTTGTGTTCAAGGAGTGGCTTTTTGTGGGCACCGTCACACAATTGTTAATGTTCTGTTAAAATTGAAAGAAATAAGGCGCTACGCGAAGACCGCGAACAGCCACCTATTCACTCAGGGGACGGGGGCTCTCAAACCTTTTGGGAGATAAAAATTAGATGTTGAAGACAATTAAAATCAGTTTGCTTGCAACTGCCGCCTTGGCCGCTGTTTCAAATTTGGCTCATGCCGATGCACTTGCAGACCTCAAATCAGCGATCGTATCGCTGACGTCACAAGATGCACTCAGCCAAGCTTCTCTGCAGGCCCCAAGGGGTTTCCGGATTAATCCGGCTGCAGATAACACGGATGCTCCAGCAGCAGTGGAAGAGCCATTTGTTGATGTGAAAGTATCCGGCTATTTGAAGACAGGTTATATTTATAGCCAAATCAAGACAAATGGCGATGACAAATCCGACTTCGACGCTGAAGCGGGCATTAACATCAAGGGTTCAATCCAATCTCCACTGGGTGAAGTGGGCACAACCATTCAGTTGAAATACGGCATCAATCCAACGACGAATAACTCGGAAAAAGGCATCCAGTTAAGAGACGAAGGCATTATCGGGTTCTGGCAATTCACTGATACGATGAAACTTGAAACGGGGCGCGGCAATGCCGGACGTCTTGAAAACGGCATTGACAAGAATACGCGTCGCCTTTGGACTTTCAACAACCGTCGCATCAGAGCAGAAAATGCTGGCAATGGATTCTTCGACCGCGATATGTACAACGGTTTCGCAGGATTATCTTATGCCAGCGGCCCCATTGCTCTTCAATTTCGTGTGCATGACGCAACCCGCGGGATTGGTGCGGGTACGATCAACGCTGATGATGATGCGCTTGGTGTGAGCGCCAAGGCTGTTTACGCTGGCGACACCGTTGGCTTTGAGCTGTCCGGTGGCTATTGGAGTGAAGATGGTGCAGTAAATCTTGCTCCGAAAGAGCAAACCGGCGTGAAATATTTGATCGGTGCAGGCACCGAACTCAATTTCATTGATGGCGTTCCTCTGAGCTTTGCCGCACAGTATGGTGAACTTCACAACGGCACTCAATCTCTGAAATTGTCGGGTTCGTTTGGATTGACCATCACTGACACCATAAGCGCAGGCTTCGGCGGTGGCTGGACACGTATTAGCAACACACCAGCTGGCGTACCAGTGGTCACACCTCCGAATTCGACTCCTCAATCGGGCTTTAATCTTGTGAGCGACCATGAAGAACTGGTGGCCGTCGGCGGAATCTATTACTCGCCAATGACATATTTGACTCTTGGCTTGGAAGGCGACTGGGTTGATGACAGCAGGCCAGCCGTGAGTGATGGCCTCTCGGGTGCTATTGTAGCCCGTTACGCGTTCTAATCATTGCTCTTTGACATGCCGTTGCGAGGCCTGCTTTTGGCAGGCTTCGCACAATTGTTAAATGAATATGCAAATCATGTGCTTGTAACTCAATAAGGAAACCATTCGAATGAAACGCTTCTTGCTTGCTGCGTCACTTCTCGCCCTTGCAGCCTCACCATCTTTTGCCCGCGATCAAATCCGCATCGTTGGTTCATCTACTGTCTATCCATTTGCAACAACTGTTGCTGAGCATTTTGCCAAGTCGACCGGAATGAAAGCACCTGTTGTTGAATCAACCGGCACAGGCGGCGGTGTAAAACTATTTTGCGCAGGCGTTGGCGAAGATACACCAGACTTTGTAAACGCATCGCGCAAAATCAAGAAGGCCGAATTTGAAACCTGCGTTCAGAACGGCGTTACTGATATTACGGAATTCAAGATTGGTTATGACGGCTTGACAATTGCCATGTCTGCAAAAGCTCCCGATCTGAATCTCACAAGAAAGCAAATCTACATGGCTCTTGCTAAGCAAGTTCCAGACAAGGACGGCAAACTCATCGACAATCCATATAAAATGTGGAGCGACATCGATCCTGCCCTTCCTGCAAAAAAAATCGAAGTGCTTGGCCCACCACCAACATCAGGTACACGTGACAGTTTTGCTGAACTTTATCTGAAGAAAGGCACAGAAGAATTCCCGAGCTTAGTTGAGCTTGCTGCAAAAGACGTGCCTGCATTTGACGCCGTTTGGAAAACTATTCGTACTGATGGTGCTTATGTTGAAGCTGGCGAAAACGACAACTTGATCATCCAGAAAATTGAAGCAAACCCAGACGCTTTCGGCGTCTTTGGTTTTTCTTTCCTCGAACAGAACAAGGGTAAGATCAAGGCCGCTTCAATTGAAGGTGATCAGCCGACCAACGAATCAATCCTTCTTGGCAACTACAAGGGTTCGCGCCTTTTGTATTTCTACATGAAGAAGGACCATTTGGGCCTCGTTCCAGGCATGATTGAATACGTGACTGAATTCACCTCAAAGGCCGCTATTGGCGAAGATGGCTATCTTCTGGATAAGGGTCTCGTTGGTCTGAAGACATGCGATGCCGAGTGGACTGCTGCAACAATTGATTCGTTGCCACTTGTGAACATTGACTTTCTGAAATAAGCTCAAAAATATCGAAGGAATAACGGCGACAGTCTAGGATTGTCGCCGTTTTCATGTCCGAATGCACCCTGCCCCACGGCCATTTACTATATCAAAAGGACGAGCCTTGCTCATTGCTCGCCTTTGCTGCAATTAAAGTTTAAAATATCTTAAAATCAGCGCAACTGGCGTGAAACGTCTTTGGCAATAAATTGAGCGAACTTCTGAACACTCTTTCGCCAGACCTTAGGCCTTTATCTATATTGATAGATGGCATTTCTGTGGACTGTTTTACATCAATTGAGACTTGCCAGCCAGTCTGGGCCAAATTGCAGAAAAATGCGCTCGGAACCTATTATCAAACCTTTGAGTGGTGCCAAGCTTGGCTGATAAAAATTGGTGCTCGGTCAAATATTCAACCCATCATCATCGTTGGAAAATCAGCCAAGGGTGAAGCACAGTTTATATTGCCATTGCAAATACGAAGGCGATTTGGATTTGCAGTTTTGGAATGGTTGACCCAGCCGGAGAATAACTATGGTCAGGGATTGTTCAGCAACAGCCTCGACGCAAAACATTGGGAGAATTGGTTTAATAAGAATTTGGATGCCGTTCTTTCACTTATTCCCAGTTACGACCTTGCCACTTTGATCAATATGCCAGACCGTGTTTTTGGGGCAGTTAATCCGCTATCAAAGTTGAACAGATTTGTTTCTGCTGATCAGTCTTTCATGACACGGCTGCAACCCAATTTCGAAAAGCTTCAAAACGCAAAGCGTTCAACACGCTCGATCAGCAAGATGCGCAGACGTGATGAACGGCTGGCAGAGCTGGGCAGTTTGGATGTTCAGATATTGACGGGTGGACAGATGGCTTTGGCAAGCCTGAGCGAGGCGTTGGAACATAAAGAGTTACAGCTGGCCGAGCTCGGGGTTCATCGTTTTGCCACCCAAGATTTGAATGCGTTCTTTGGCGGCCTCATTGAAAACGCAGATGAACAGAGTGCTGCGTTACATATGTTTCGCCTTCAACAATCCGGAAAAACCATCAGTGCTTTAGTCGGTGCGTCTTACGCGGGCACATTTTGGTTGATGATATTATCAATGTCACAAGATGGACCGCTGCAGTTTTCGCCGGGCGATTACATTTTGCGTAGATCGATGGCTTGGGCGTGTGAGAACAATTTGCAGTTTTACGATTTTGGGATGGGGCAATCGCACTATAAGGAGATCTGGGCCGATCAGGAAATCCAGCTTTACAATTATTTTGCAGCCAAGACGCTGAAGGGATTACCACTCGCTGCATTGTTCATGTTTTACAATGTTGCAAAGCGTTTCATCAAGAACACTCCAGCTCTCAAGTCATTCTTTTTTCAATTCAGGAAATGGCTGTGGGGCAAGAGAGCCCTTTAAACTGCTTCCACTTTTTTTGGCTCATGCACAAAGCGTGTGTAAAGCCAGCCAACGCCAATCAGGCAGAGCCCAAGTCCCAGCAAGCTGGCGATCCGCCAAAGGCCACCAATCTCCCACAGATCATAACCAAAGGCTTTGAGCAAAGCTAAAACCATAACCACCATGCCACCCAAGCGTATGTTCTTGCGTTCGAGTTTGAGGCCCACCACAAACAGCAATATGGAAAGAACCAACCATGCTGCAGAGAGAGCATAGGACTCCGCATCGCTGCTGAATTCAGGAATGATATATTTGCCCTGAAATGCCATTTTGGTTTGCAGTGTGACGTAAACCACCGAAAGCACCAAAGCCAAAATGCCCACGCCATTGCGCCACGATAAAAGCCCAATGCTTTCGAGCTTGCGCGCGATCAATGCCAATAAAACGACAGGAGCAAGATAGGCCATCATCAAAGAGTTGAATATGATGTTGCCCTGAATCTGATCACCCGAAGCGAGCGGGTTGAGAATGAATAGGCTCATCCCGACAATTGCTGCACAACTGCCAAACAACAACGCTCTCGACCCCCATCGCGAGACAAAGGAAGAGAACAGTTTTTGCCTGTAAGCCAGACCATAAGCCATGCCCAGCCACGACAAGATATGTGCCGACATTTCGAGCAACGTCATATCATGACGTACCAAATCGCCACCAATCAATGTGCGAAGTTCAAGTGACACGAGCGAAACCAGCAATGCCAAGCTGATGCCTTCGAGGGCTACCTGCTCGCGGCGGTAAGTTTCAGCATTCAACCAGCGGCTGGCAACCAATAGCGCCACGGCCGGAATGCCATAACCATAAATCGGCCAATGGCCACCCCATGGGTAAACAGCAAATTCGCCCCAGATTTCGCGCGAAACAAACAGCCGCACTGCTGCAAGACTACCAAGTGCACTGGCCACGGCTCCAATCAAACGCGCCGGAAGGATGCGACTGAGATAAGCAGTCGCTGCTGCAAAAATTGAAACGGCAATTGTATACCAGATATTATCAAACATACGGTCTAACGCGAAAAGGCCCAGCAAGGCTGCTCCAACAATCAGGCTGGAAATTCCGTATTGTGGCTCGACGTTGTGAAGCACCGAACGCTTTACCCACGCCAGGCCTAAAAGCATTGCCGACAATATTGCGCCAAACAAAGCCCAGCTATTTGAACTCCAAACAAAGTCGGCCCTGCCCCATGCTCCAAACAGGAAAATGAACGCCGCACCAGCAGCCAAGGCAGCCCATGGTTGAGCAGTTTGCTTTTTCAAAAATCCAACCACGCCCAGCCCCGCAAAGCCGAGAAGTCCAACCATCATCCAATCCACAAAACGTGGCGGTTCAGTGAGGCCCGGAACAGTTGTCCAAAATCCATGCTCATCGAACGCCCATTCATGAAACGCCACATCGGGCCAACCCATAAACATGACCCATGTGCAAAGCGCCGCCAGCAATGCCGCAACGCTTGCACCTTTTTTGAACCAGCTAAATGCCGCAACCAAAGCCATGCCGACCAAGAACCAGAGTAATGCAACGACGCTGTGCTGTGTTTCAAAAACCTGTTCAGATAGCAATGCGGAGCCTGCCACCATCCCGCACACGCCTAAGCTCAATGGCTGGCTCATGCTCTTGGCTTTGACGAGGCTTCCGCTTTCCTCTGAAAATATAGCAGGACCCTCAAGCATAAGTGTTGCGCCAAGACCCAAAGCAATAGCGAACGCGCCGATGGGCCAAACATCACCTGCTGTGAATGCGCCGCCGCTGATCCATAATAATCCCCAGGTAAAAGCACCAGCAATGCTGAGGTAGCCCAGCCACCACCAATTGCGGCCACGCAAGGTGAGGAACGACGCCACCACAATGACCAACAGATAGGGAAAGAAGCTCCACGCATTAGGATGTGTGGCTGTCACCAAAGCCGGAGCAGAATATGCACCAAGTAACCCAAGCGCTGCAATGAGCGGCCCTTGCACACGCGACAGCCAGAATGCCGCTAATGCCACGAGCCCAAGGCCAATAAAATCAACGCTTGGCGAAACCAAATCATAAAGGCCGTAAGCGGCGTAAACGACACCAAAGCCCATTACTAACCCGGCGGCCGATAACGCAGCGGGCACGTAATCAACCATGCTGGTGCCACGCGAACGGCGCACATATTCACCCGCTGCTACCAGTCCAGCCGCAATAATCAAACCAATGAGGACGCGTAGAAAAGGCGATATCAAACCTTGGTCGTGAGCATATTTTACAAACAGCAAACCAGCCAGCGCAACGGCCACACCGCCAACCCACACAAACCAGCGTGATGCCAAGTTGCGTTCAATGTCACGGGTTGGGGGGAGCGCAACAAGGACGGGTTCAACAATTGCTTCTGCAGCTGCTTCAATTTTTTCTACTGTCGGCTCAAGTGGATCTACTACTTTTGTTGTGGGTGTTGCGATCTCAGCTTGCTGAGTTTCAATTGCCAGCACCGAACCCACAGAAAGACCGCTGAGTTGCCTCTTGATCTCATAAATGCTGCGCTCTAGGCGCTGCGCTTTGAAAAATCCAATGATGCCGAGGACAAATCCCCCGAACACCACTCCCATGACCAAGAGTCCCAATACCACCAAATCGTCCATCCCTTGCGACTCCCAACCCCGACACCAATCTAGAAGAGTTGCCCGGCAATGTCGAACATGACAAAAGGCCTGCCATGAAACCTCGCAGCGAGATTAAAAGTACTCTGAGAACGGAAGACAAACTCCGTTGGGAAGTGGCGTGTGGCTTGATGCCTTATGAGGCCGCCCTTTTGCGTATGGACGCGGAAGTGGCGGCCATCAGCACGGGTGCCACTGAACTCATCTGGCTCGTGGAGCATCCACCCATCTACACTGCGGGCACCAGCGCCAAACCTGCTGACCTCGTGGATGCGACGCGCTTTCCGGTTTATGAAACAGGCCGAGGTGGGCAATACACTTATCACGGGCCTGGCCAACGCGTGGCTTATGTGATGCTCGATCTTAAAAAGCGCGGCAATGATGTGCGTGCTTTTGTGGCGGGTTTAGAGGATGTGATTATTGGCACGCTGGCGGATTTCAACATTATCGGTGAGCGCCGCGAAGACCGTGTTGGGGTTTGGGTGCGGCGCGGCAATCGCGAAGACAAAATTGCGGCGCTTGGCATCCGCGTCAGGAAGGGTGTGACGTTTCACGGATTGTCGATCAATGTTGGTCCTGATCTATCGCATTTCAGTGGCATTGTGCCTTGCGGCGTGACCGAGCATGGCGTGACGAGTTTTGCTGATCTTGGTAAAAACACATCCATGGCTGAGTTGGATTTGGCGCTCAAATCCAGTTTTTCAAAAATATTCGGTGAAATCGCGTTAGTGTAACTTGTGGTGTTTCTATTAATTCTGTAATCAACTGCTCACTAGAAGCAAAGAGGAATCATCCATGAAACTTTATTATGCACCCGGCGCCTGCTCCATGGCCCCACATATTTTACTCAATGAACTCGGCAAGAAGTTCACGATTGAAAAAATTGATATGGGCACGAAGAAAACCGAAGGCGGCAAGGACTTCAACAAGATCAACGCCAAGAGTTATGTGCCAACTCTCGAAATCAAAAAAGACGAAGTGCTGACTGAGGTTTCAACAATTCTGCAATATCTGGCCGACAAGGCCAAAGCCACCAAGATGCTGCCAAAGGCCGGCACCATGGCGCGCTATCGCACAATGGAAACACTGAACTTCATCGCATCAGAATTGCACAAGGGCATTGGCGGATTGTTCAACAAGGCTATGCCAGAAGAAGGCCGTAAGATTATTATCGAACGCGTCGGCAAGCGTTTGGATTATGTTGATGGATTATTGGCCAAGACCAAGTTTATCGGCGGCAAGTCGTTCAGTGTTTCCGATGCCTATGCTTTCACCGTTATGAACTGGGGCGGCTGGGTTGGTATTGATATCAAAAAATGGAAAAACATCGCCCGCTACATGGAAATGATGGCGGCAAGGCCATCTGTGCAAGCTGCGATGAAAGCTGAAGGGTTGTTGGGGTAGAAGAACGCCCGCGATGTGAAAGTAAAGCCGCAATCATTCCTCCCCTGTAGCAGCGGAGGAATGGTTCTTTCCGAAAGCCGCTTCAAATGAGCACCCTCACCCTCTTCGGCCTCTTCTCCGTCTCAATGATGCTCATCACTTATACGTTGGAAGCGCGCAGCCATTGGTTCGTGTTACTCTTTGCAATCGCCTGCGCGCTGGGTTCCACCTATGGGTTCCTGCAAGGCGCATGGCCGTTTGGCTTGGTTGAAGCGGTATGGGCCGTCATTGCATTGAAACGTTGGAATGATCGGCGCAGCAATCGCTAATGCGTCAACGCTTCTGCAGCCGCTGGCAGCGGACCATACCCGTTTTCTTTGAGGAAACTAGCGAGGCCTTTCAGCATCGGAATTGGCTTCAAGTTGTCAGCTGGGCAATCTTCAATCTTTTGGCCGCTTGTGCAAACTTGCGGGCCAAACCCGGTATCTTCTTTCATATTGCTGGCCACTTTTGCCCAAGCTGCATCACCCTCGCCCAGTCTGATTTTGTTGGCCACCCAGCCAGCCAAAAATCCGTTTTCATGCCATAAGTCTGGTCGCACTTTGGCTTCATATTCAGCGCCCGCCAAATCTTGCATTAAACGCTTCCGCATCACAGATTCGTCTGTCACGTCCTCAATGCTGCCATTGCGGAGTTGGGCAATACGTAGTGGGGCCAGTGAGCCAGCATATGAATCAAACGCATAAAGAAATCGGTTATCGACACTTAGTAATTCCTGTGCGCCATCGCCGTCAACATCCTCAAACCAATACCCATCGCCATCCAATGCAGGTTGATCAATCAACGACCATCCAACATTTTGCGAAGGCTTAAACACGACCCATGTTTTGGTGCAGCAATGCGCTCCACCTGCATAACGCGTAAACACCAGCTGAGGTGAATCCAGTTTTGGATCAAGTTTAACCACGGCAACACCGGGCGATTGCGGGCTGAATTCACCTTCTTTATCCACTACAAACGTGAAATCTGCGGCCCCTTTGAAGCCACCAGTCACAGTTGTCGTAGCTACGGAATCTGAAACTTGATCTAGCTTTGCCTCGAATGAATAATCTCCCGATGATAGTTTGGCGGGCTGACCGGTTTTATAATATGTCCAATTTGTTCCCTGGTCGACTTGGTCCCAAACAATACCAGTGTATTTTTCACCGCTTGAAAGCAGGGCGTCGTCAGGCAAATCAGGGATATTTTCGTTTTTCTTCTTCAACTGTTGAATTGAAGATGCCTCATAAGGCCCTAATATAATGGCGTAATATCCACTGGTCGATGAAGCAACTTTGGCGCCCTTGTCAACAAATCGAAACTCTCGCGCAATACCAATGGCAGTATCCAAATCCTGCGTTGAAGCGATGGTCAGCCAATGTTTGCTGCCCTTTTGCAACAGTGTTTCTGCTTGCGTTCCAACTGTCATCACAGCAAGCAAACCAAAAGACAAACCAATATTTATACCCATAAAAACCCCTCGCCGTATTGCTGAAGAATTGAATCATATCGCGGCAAATATATGTTCGAAAACACAGCAATTGCCCTGATAGCTCAACTCAGCTAAAGCGCCCCACATGATCAAACATGTCCCGAAAGTTGGTTTGGTGCAACTGGGTTGCCCAAAGAATTTAGTCGATTCAGAACGCATCCTCACTTCACTGCGTGCCGAAGGTTATAAGATTGCGCCCGGCTATGATGATGCCGATGTGGTGATCGTCAACACTTGCGGATTTTTAGACTCAGCCAAAGCCGAAAGCCTAGCCGCCATTGGTGAAGCCATGGAAAAGAATGGGCGCGTAATCGTGACCGGCTGCTATGGCATTGAAGCTGACACGATCAGAAAATCCCACCCCAATGTTCTGGCCGTCACCGGCCCGCACCAATATGAGCAAGTGGTGGCCGCCGTGCATGAAGCGCTGCCACCTCTGCACGATCCCAAAATGGATTTGGTGCCGCCGCAGGGACTTCACCTTACACCGCGCCATTATGCTTATTTGAAAATCTCTGAGGGCTGCAACAATCGTTGCTCGTTCTGCATCATCCCATCAATCCGTGGTGATCTCGTGTCACGCCCCATGGCCGCTGTGCTTTACGAAGCTGAGCGCTTGGTAAAGGCGGGTGTGAAAGAACTTCTCGTTATCTCGCAAGATACGTCTGCTTACGGCGTCGACATCAAATATGCCGAGAGCAAGTTTAGGGGCCGCGACGTGCGCGCCAAGTTTTATGATATGGCCAAGGAGTTAGGCGATTTGGGCGCATGGGTGCGCATGCATTATGTCTACCCCTACCCGCATGTTGATGACGTGATCCCACTGATGGCGGAAGGTAAAATTCTGCCTTATCTCGACATCCCGTTCCAACACGCCTCGCCTACAGTGTTGAAATCGATGCGCCGCCCCGCAAACCAAGAAAAGGTTTTGGAACGCTTGGCCAAATGGCGCGGCATCTGCCCCGACATCGCCATCCGCTCGACCTTCATCGTCGGCTTTCCTGGCGAGACAGACGCAGATTTCGAATATTTGTTGGAGTGGATGAAAGAAGCAAAACTCGAACGCGTGGGCTGTTTTAAATATGAACCTGTTTCGGGTGCAAAAGCCAATGA
>CAXTKN010000055.1:0-12534 GCA_964244805.1 uncultured Aestuariivirga sp. | reverse complement strand
CATCGGGAGCCAGTCGCAACAACCATTTGCGCGTTCCATCGGTTGAAACCTGCTCGGTCACAATTTCAGGTCGGGTTAACACAAACGCGTCTTCCAGCTGGCCACGTACTTCCTTCGAAATATCGGTCATGAGGGCGAAATCGGTTTTGCCGCGCTGATAAATCCAATGCCACAATTGGCGCATGCGCATCTTGCGCTGCTTTTCCGGAACGCCAATGCGTTCAAGCATAGCGGCCAAATCTTCGCGTGAAAGCCCCACCAAAGTCGGGCGTAAATCATTGGGAATATAGCTGGCAGCCAGCGGAATGGCAGTTTGCAAAAGTGTTGTCATGGGCGCCTACTAGCGCATTTCATACACGCCGACCATAGGCCCGATGGGCACATAACCACCCACCCCGCTCAACTCAGAACTGTAAAGGCTTGAAATCGATCCATCCAGAAACAACGCATTCTTACAGCCAAGTTGATCCTTAAACAGGCTGGCAAAATCATAAAACCCCACGGGATCATTCGAAATGGCAAACATAGCCATATGATCATCGACCACACAAACACCATTGCGGATTTTAAATGACGTTCCAGTCGGCGAAAGCCTCGGATGAATTTTGTTGTTGATCACCAACATCGGCCCAGATTGCGTTGCAAAGTCCGGCTGAATGCCCGACTTGGCAAAAGCCTCAGTCTCCATCACGCCCGCTTTACCGCCTGCAATATAAAACACGCCGTTGGGCTTGAGATGAAAATTGCCGCCGCCATTTCTGCGGTTCAGTCTTTTGGCCTCAGCGCCATTTTCAACATAAAGCCCGATGGGCCGTAGATTCTGATCATACATGCCCGCATTCATGGCGAATATCAGCGTCTTACCATCAGTCTTTAATTTCTGCGACAGCCGATCAAAATTACCTAGCGGAATATCATTCTGATCAAGATTGAAAAGTTCCACATGCTCTGTCTGCACATCAAAACCACAAACAGTATAAGGGTGACCGTTATAAGCTTGTGGGGCGCAACCAGCATAGGCCACAGCATTCAAAGACATGAACGCCAGCGATGCAGCCATCAACCGCCATTTATTTGCAAGTCGTATCAATCTTGTCCAAAGCCTTAGCAATACCCGCCAGTGAATAAGTATCCGTCGTCTCCGTGCCCTTCCACGATGTGCCAGTGACCGAAATCGATTTACCCGTCTTCATCGCTTTCACAATAGCCGCATCCACATCGACGGTCGAAGCCCATGCCGCATCACCATTGGTATAAAGTTCGAACGAAGCTGCATCGATTTTAACAGTCACCAGAGAAGATTCTTTAAACGGATAGCCAATGATCGTCGAAACCTGCCCCTTCACTTTGCGGCCCGTATAATTTGTCACCAGAAAATAAACTGGATCGCGTTTTACTTTTTTGAGCGACTCAGTTTTCTTCGGCGTTGAATAAACATAGCACACAGGCTTTCCTTGATCCTGATAAGTAAAGCTTTCCCAATCCTCAAACGTGCCCATCGAGACAGGGTCATCGGCGCGCGCAACCCCGCTAAAAGTGAACAGCACTATTCCAGCCAAAACCATTCGGTGTTTATTAATCATGCCGCCAACCCTAATCGCTCAAACCTTAACAACTTGCGAAAACCAAGAACTGCTCTACACCGTAAAAATCTGGCCCAAATACGGCAATCAAGGATTACAAAATGAAGTCAATACTCATAACCGGCTGCTCAACTGGCATTGGTTATACATGTGCTCTTGGCTTGAAACAGCGTGGATACCGTGTCTTTGCAACGGTACGCAATGACACGGACGCTCAACGCCTGACTGACCTTGGACTTGAAACCATCATCATGGATTATGTTGATCGCACATCAGTCAAAGCCTGTGCTGACGAAGTTGCAAAGCGCACAGGCGGCAAACTCTATGCTCTCTTTAATAATGGCGCTGCTGGCCAACCCGGAGCTGTCGAAGATTTAAGTCGTGAACTTTTAGAGGCTTCCTTCGCCGCCAATTTCTTTGGCTGGCATCAATTGACCACACTGTGCTTGCCCATGCTGCGCGCAAACGGCGAGGGCCGCATCATCAATTGCTCGTCAGTACTTGGCATCGTCGCTATGAAATGGCGCGGCGCATATAACGCCACTAAATTTGCCGTCGAGGGCCTGACCGACACAATGCGCCTCGAACTCAGAGGCACGGACATACATGTCTCCACCATAGAGCCCGGCCCCATCGCCACCAAATTCGTTGAAACCGCGCTCAAAAATTTCGAAAAACATATCAATGTCGCAACCTCAAACTATAAGGCCGCTTACGAAGATCAGCGCGCGCGACTTGGCAAAGGTGGCTCTAACCGCTTCAAATTGCCGCCTGAGTCAGTGCTCGAAAAGCTCATTCACGCCATTGAAAGCCCGCGTCCCAAGGCGCATTACTACGTCACAACACCGACACATCTGATGGGCCTCGCACGCAGGTTGCTGCCGCAAAGCCTCATGGACCAATTCGTCAACAAGGTATCTGACCAATGAATCTTTTCAACTATGCAGGCCCGATCATGATGGGCGCCGTTTTCGTGGTGCTGTGCCTTGGCCTTTTCAACATGATGCGCGGCGGCAACTCCAATCGCTCGCAACAATTCATGCGCTGGCGCGTGGGTTTGCAATTTATCGCCGTTATTCTGTTGATGCTGGGCGTTTGGTGGTCGCGACGTTGACGATCAATACGGCGGCCGCACAAACCGCCATTCCTAAAATCTGAATAAGATTCAGCGTCTCACCAAACAGCATATATGTCATTAAAGCTGCCACAGCAGGCACCAGAAAAATCAAACTCGATACTTTTGAAACCGCGCCCTCGCGGATCAAAATCATCATCAGCGTAATGGCAATGATCGACAACACAATCACCGCCCAGCCCAGCGCCAGCCAAGCCTGATGCGTATTGTCAAAAAAGAAATCCTCGACAAAATAAGCGCCGATTAGAACCACTAGACTGCCACCCACATATTGCCACGTTCCTCCTGTGGCCAGCGCAATGCCCGTGGCAAAGCGCTTTTGATAAACCGTTCCAAATGAAATGCACAAAGCCCCAAACAGAGCCAACCCCACGGTCAGTGGCGTAATGCCTTCAACACCGTGAAAATCCAGCTTGGGTGAAATCACCAATGCAATGCCAAACAGCCCAACCAAAAGCCCAAACCAGTGCCGCCCATGAATTCGCTCCCCTAAAATCCAAGCCGCTAAAAACGCCGTTATCAGGGGCTGCAATCCAACAATCAAAGCAGAAACGCCCGCAGGCAAACCATGCGCCACCGCCCAATAAATCGGCGCCAAATATCCGCCATGCATAAAAGCCCCCGCCACAGTCGCATGAAATGCATGGGTTAAATCCGGCCAAGCAGCCCGCTGATAAAGCGCCACAAAAAACATAAACGCGCAAGCAATCGGAAAACGCAGGCCTAAAAACCAGATCGGCGCCACATGCCCAGCCGATAGCCTGGCCACCACGAATCCTGTCGCCCACAAAACCACAAACAGAGATGGAGCGATTGCCACAAGCATCGCATTGGAAGGTTTAGAAGCCATAGGAACTTTCAAGTTTTCTCGCTACAACCGAACCATGAATGATTCAATACTTGCTGTCTTGGCACTGTTCCGTGATGCCCTCAAGCGCCTCTTTACCGATGAAGCCATACCGCTGGCAGGCAACATCGCCTTCCGCACCATCTTTTCCATTTTCCCTTTTCTGATTTTCCTCACCACACTGGCGGGGTTCTTCGGCAGCGCGAAATTGGCTGAGCAAATTATAAATTTTCTGCTCAGTGTGGCGCCCGAACAAATCATCAAACCACTCACGGGTGAAATTCAATCAATCCTCACCGTGCCACGCAGTGGGCTGTTAAGCCTTTCTGCCGCATTAACAATTTGGAGCGCCATGGCTGGCGTCGACTCTGTCCGCGTCGGTCTTAACCGCGCCTATAATTTGAAAGACACGCGTTCGCTTTGGTATGTTTATGCTGTGAATGTTGTATTTGTAATTGGTGCAGCAGCGCTCTTACTCGTAGTCGCCATTCTACTCGTGCTGTTTCCCGTCTTTAAATCTTTCCTCAGCTCATTCGCCCCGACCGAACTTGCAAACTATGCAACGATCGATGAGCTGCGCTATCCCCTAGCAATCATATTATTGATGGCTGGCCTCCAAATTTCCCACTACTTCTTGCCGGCCCAAAGAATGCCCATGCGCTTTATCCTTCCGGGTGTGGTGCTCACAGTGATGGTCTGGGTTATTTTATCCGAGGCCTTTTCAATCTACCTCGTCAATTTCAATTCCTTCGCCTCCACCTATTCCTCGCTCTCGGGGCTGTTTGCCGCAATGTTCTTTGTCTATCTCTCAGCCTTGGCCTTGATCTTCGGCGGCGAAGTAAACCGGGTCATCAGCCAGTTCGGAAAATCCGAGGATTATGGTCAAAGACCTTGATAAGCTCGCCCCAAACTTCCATCGAGGTTTGAATTTTCTCGACCAGGCCGCCGAGAGCGGCAAAGAGGCTAACCCCCGTTTCCCGCTTTTTTCTTGGCCATTGCTTCGATCAACTTGGCACGAGCAGCTTTTGCATCTTCTGCCAGCTTGGCGTCATCGCCGATTGCAGGTGCCGCAGCGGCACGACCATAATATTGCAACGCCATATCATTGCTGCCAAGATCCGCATAAAGATCGCCCATCAATTTCAAGGCCAGAATGTTGCTGCTATCAAGCTTCACCGCCGTTTCAAGCGCTTCTAAAGCCTTAGGTTTATCGCCCTTCAGCAACAGGGCTTGGCCGCGCAATGCCAAGATGGAAGCAGAGTCAGGTTTGCCAGCGAGCGAAGTAAGAGCTGCATCCGCTTGCCCTGAGGCCAGTTGCAAGCGCACCAATTGGCCGAGCAAGGGCATGTCATTGGGCATCAGTTTCACAGCCTTTTCCAAATCAGCACTTGCTGCAGTACTGTTGCCTTGAGCTTGCATGGCCTTGCTGTGCAGCAACACCAGTTGCCCGCTCGCAGGTTCGTCTTTTAGCAATTGGTCAATGACGGGGAGAGCAACCGCAGCTTGTCCGAGCGCCACTTGTGCTCCTGCCTTGACGCGCAGCACATCTGGATATTGCCTTCCGCCTGAAAGAATTGATTCTGCTTCTTTCAGTGCATCCTTCGCGTTGCCGCTCAGCAACAGGGCCTCGGCATGCACCTGCCGTGACGGTGGGTTTGTTGGCAATATTTTAAGCAGTTCCTCCGAATCTGCCAACGCGCCAGCGCTCACACCGGCCGCAAGATAGGCGCGCGCCCGGGCCAGTAGAGCTGCTGGTTTACTCGAATTCGGTGAATTTGAGTTGATGGCAGCTGTCGTCAGGCCGACTGCTTTGGAGGCATCCCCTTTGTTGATCGCGATATAGGCGGCAAGCAAATTATTGGCGGGATCATCAGGCTTGATGGCTTGTGCCTTTTTGAGAGCTCCTTCTGCTTCAACGGTGCGCCCGAGTCCGCAATAGGTCAAACCCAAATGTTGCCAAGCAGAGACATCGGTGGGAGCAACGGCAGTCCATTTTTCGGCGACAGGCAATGCGCCTGCATAGTCTCGCAAAGACAACAGAAACGAGGCCTTCATAAACAGGGGACGAGGAGAATTTGGTTGCAAAGCCGTTAGTGCATCAATGTCAGCAAACGTCGCAGTTTGATTATCCAATTTGCGGTTGACGACTGCCCTGAAGAACAAGGCATCCTCGTTTTTTGGGTCAAGTTCGAGAGCTGCCGTAAAATCCGCCAATGCGCCAATTGAGTCTGCATCGGTGCTGCCGTTCTTGATCTTTCCACGGCTGATGAGCGCTTTCACGTTTTTTGGCTCAATGGCAAGAATTCGGTCGGCGTCAGCCAGCAAGGGCCGGAGTTTGATTTTTGCCTCGAGCAGAGCGATTTGTTCTTGTTTGTCGCTGGTCATAGCCAAGAGTTCTTCACAGGCTTTAAGGCCTGCTACATCGTCACGCCCGTGACATGCGGCTTGAAGCTTCGCAGGCTTGTCGATCTTGTCCTGCAGCACTTGGCGCAATGCTTTCGTCTTTTCTTGGCGCACCTTGTCCTGATCAGAAGGTGCAGGTGCCGCTATGGCCTGATCATACCAGCCCAAGGCAGCTTGCGTGTCATTCTGTACCTCGGCAAGTTTGCCACTTTCGATCAGTGCTTCCGTCAGAGTCTTGTCGAGCGCGAGGGCTGCACCGAATTCCTTCTGCGCGTCCGCGGGTTTGCCTTCTCCCACAAGCACCAGTCCGTTGGTAAAATGCGCCCGTGCTGATTTTGCATCTGCCGCTAATGCCGCGTCGACGGCCACTCGCGCCTCCGGCAGTTCATTCCGCTCTACGTGGATGCGGGCGCGAAGCGACAAAGCCCAAGCATTGTTGGGTTGTGCCGCAATGATCTTGTCGAGATCGGTCATAGCCGCCTGGGCGTTGCCCTGCCAGTAAGAAATCAAAGCGCGATTGCCAAGCGCGAATGCCATGTCAGGTGCCAATGAGAGCGCAGCGTTGGTCCGATCTACCGCTTTGTCATAGCGACCAAGATAAAAGTTGACGATCCCTGAAAGGGCAAGAGCTGCCGGATCTTTTTCATTCAATGCCAGCGCCCAGAACAACTCCTTGTCTGCGTCTTCAAATTTTTCCTGAGAGTTGAGCGCGAATGCCAGGTTCAGCGCTGCCTGAGGCTCGACATTGTTGAGCGCCTTGGCGGCGCGGAAATCTGTCTCGGCGGCAGCATAGTCGCCACCGAAATAGTAACGCTTTCCACGCTCAAGATGCAGGTTGTAGGCGAGCTTGGCTTCCTTGTCCTCGTCGTCTTTGATCAGGTCATAGGCAGCGTTCAGGTCTTTCAACGCAAGGTCGCCGTTGTTCTGCCGCCCATAAGCCAAAGCCCGGTTGTAAAGCGCCGAGGCCTGCGTATGGGCGTTGCCTTTGGATTTCTCAAATACAGTGGTGCAGCCCTTGATAATGGCATCAGGCTGTTTGCCGGCGCAGTCATTAATGTCTTTTTTTGACGCAGCTGAAAGAGAAGGCTGAACCAGCAGAAACAGGCTCAGGGCCAAAAAGGCAGAACGACTAAAAAAACGCGCCATGGTGAACTCGCTTCATTAAGAGTTCGCCCCCATGTGAGATAACCTAGCAACAGTCCAAAATCACCGCAAGGGCTTCGTAGACAACGGACAGCTTGGGGGGCGGCAGTTGGCGGCTCAGCCCCGCGCTCTGCCAGCCTAATCATAAACAAAAGTCAAAATCCAACCGACTGCCCCAGCAAAACCTTGACTCTTCGCACCTCCTTGCCTAGAAGCCGCCAATCCAAAGGACCAAAAGTCCGTTGGTTAATCATGCGCTGCCCCCGGCAACCCCGAAGATTTTTTGAAATCTTTTGCAAAAGAGCTTTTCCTTCAATGGGTTAGGAAAAGCCGCCAAAGGGCGCGGAGTAGAATGGAAAAAAACATGTACGCAGTCATTAAGACAGGCGGCAAGCAATATCGCGTTGCCGCAAACGATAAAATTCTCATCGAAAAGCTCGAAGGTGTTTCGGGCGATCAAATTCATTTCGACCAGGTATTGATGGTCGGTGCTGGCGCCGATGTTCAAGTCGGCGCGCCCCTCGTGGCTGGTGCCACTGTTGTTGGCGAAATTGAAAAGCAGGCTCGTGGCCCGCATTTGATCATTTTCAAGAAGCGCCGCCGTAAGCATTATCGCCGTCGCAATGGCCACCGTCAGGATTTGACCTCGGTCACGATCACCGAAATCCTCTTGGGCGGTGCCAAGCCATCAGCCAAAGCCGCAAAGCCAGCAGCCGTAGCAGCTCCTATCGCTGATACATCAACGAAGGCCGCTGCACCAAAAGCAGCAGCTGCCACGTCAGGCGACGACATTTCACTGATCGGCGGCATTGGTCCAAAAATCCACAAGGCGCTGACCGAAATGGGCATCACCACTTTTGCTCAAATCGCAGCATGGACACCAGAAGATGTTGAGCGTATTGAAGCCGACATCAAGCAAAAGGGTCGTGTTGCCCGTGAAGATTGGATTGAACAGGCCAAAGAATTAATGGCTGGCAAACCTCCACGTGCTAAAACTGATCAAGCGCGTTCATAAGATAGAGATATAGGAGCAAACCATGGCACATAAAAAAGCAGGCGGTTCATCAAGGAACGGTCGTGACTCAGCTGGTAAGCGTTTGGGCGTAAAATGCTTCGGCGGTGAATCTGTAATCGCAGGCAACATTATTCTGCGCCAACGCGGCACCCAGTGGCACCCAGGCACTGGCGTCGGCATCGGCCGCGACCATACAATCTTTGCAAAAATCCCAGGCACGGTGTTTTTCCGCGCCACCAAGGAAAACCGTCAGCTTGTTTCGGTTCTTCCAATGAAGGCCGCTGAATAAGTACCCGTCAGAAAACTTTGAATTCAAGGGGGAGATGGGCAACCATCTCCCTTTTGTTTTGAGAAAACGCCATAACGACAATTAAGCATGACGATTATTGAAACAGAACAGTTGAAACTCCGCCCACTCAAGGAAAGCGATGCGAGCGTGATTGCGCGTGAAGTGGGCAATTTCAATGTCAGCCGCAATCTAGCCCGCGTTCCCTATCCTTATTCCATGGCTGAAGCCCTTGATTTTCTCGATTGGATCAAGTCCTATGATGAAAAGTCACTCGTTTGCGCTGTCGAATTGAAATCGGCACCCGGCGAATTGATCGGCGTTATCTCATATGAGTTTAGCACCGCTGAAGCTGTTGCAGAGCTTGGCTATTGGTTTGCGGAAAAACAGTGGGGTAACGGCTATGGAACTGAAGCAGCCTTCGCCATGGTGCACCATGCCTTCACGCTGGGCGCTCATGCACGACTGATTGCATCATATCACAATGACAATCCAGCCTCAGCCCGCATACTTCTCAACCTTGGTTTTAAGCCTATAAGTCATGAAAAGCACTATTCCAAAGCACAGGGGATTGACGTGTCATCGACCAAGTTGAGCTTAATGCGAGATCAATGGTTGGCCGACAAAACTTCTAAGGCTTGATCAAAACACAATTTGCTGCTGGTTGCGTTCCTGCACAAATCGCGGGCTGCGCATAGAATTCGGGGCTCTGCTGCGATGTAATGATCTTTGTTTCCAACCGCTCGGCTGCGGTCATTTTATAAATCGAACTGGGTGGGGCTTTGGCATAATAATCCAGAAAATCACCAGCAACGCCCATCGATTTCACATAGCGCTCAAGCTCCGCTTCAAATCCTGGTGTCAGCTTCGTTGTGGTTTTTCCAGTAATGATTTCACGTTTGGTAATCGTTCGGCTGAGAATTTGCTTACGCCCGCGCACCATCAAATATTTTTCACGGTAAAAGACCTTTTGAAACATGGGCTTTGTAATAATTTGGTGGGTGCCGATTATACTGTCGGCGATCGCGAAACGCTCCACACCAGCCGCCAATATCAACGGACATGCTGATGCGCAATAACTCGCCTGGTTCGAAAGAAATCCACGTGAAATCTGCTTCGATTTGAGAGTTTCATTACAAAACTTATCGCCACTTGGACATGTGAGTGGAAACGCAGAACCAACCGCCACATTCATCTTGCGCGCGCGAATGGCTTTGCCCATTGTCAAAGCAGCGCGAACATCGCCACCACGTGATTGGATCACCAACAGCAAAGGCGTTTTACCGGCGGTCCGCAACACCTGATTAAACTTGGCCGCAGTCCCCGCAACAATATCGCCTTCAGCATAAATCCATTGCGGGCAATTGGGTTCACACTCAGGTTTATTGGCCCGCATGATTTGAAAACTCATGTCATGAGCTTTGAACTTGGCGGAAATAATGGGTTGAGCTGTCTTCGCGCCAAAACCATGCACCGACAAACCGAGGCAACAAACAACAACCAAAACCAAACGCGACAAAAACAACATTGATTCCCCGGATGAATTAGACACTAGACTGGCTGAAGTTTTTAATTCTGACAAGTGAGCAAACAGGCCAACTCAATATTCAAAAATGGATTAGTTTGCAGAGCTAAGCTTGATTTCATTTTCCACCAAGACGCAATTATCCGCCGGCGTTTTTCCCTTACACAGTTCTGGCCGCGCATATATCTCTGGCGCAACCGGATGCGTTACAATGTGGGTCGCCAGAAGGTCGCGCGCCGTCATACGGTAAACATCACTTGGCGGCGCCTTTTCAAAAAATTCGAGAAAGCTCTTTTCAACCCCCATCGCTTTCACATAACCGACCAGTTCAACATCGGCAGCCGCAATCTGTGTGGTTGGTTTGCCCACAATTGTTTCACGTTTGGCTTCAGTCTTACTGATCAGTTTTTTACGTCCATGTACAATGATGAAATTCTCATTGTATGTAATCTTCTGAACAACCGATCTATTGACGACTTGATGCGTGCCAACCACACTGTTGGAAGCCACAATGCGCTGCACACCAGAGGCTAGGATCAATGTACACGCAGAAGCACAATAGCTTGCTTGAGTGGACACAAAACCTCTTGCAATATGATGTGATTTCAGTGTCTTGGAACAAAATAGATCTTCCTCTTTGCACTGAAATTCATAGGCAAAACCAACCGCAACATTCATCTTGTGAGCGCGAATAAAGTGGCCCATTGCCATGGCCTCTTTCATATCGCCACCGCCCGATTGAACAACCAAGGTCAGCGGAGACTTGCCAGCAAGGGCAACAATTTCTTTGAGCTTTTGGGCGCTACCCGGAACAATCTGCCCCTTGGCAAATATCCACTCAGGGCAATTTGGCTCACATTCAATTTTGCTGCCGCGCATAATCCGAAACATCATATCGCGCGATTGCTGGTCACCAGACGCAAGTTTTGGCAACGAAGAATCTGCTTTTGCCCAACATACCGAAGAGCCAATCATGCAGAGAGACAATAACAATTGCGACCAAAGCTTCATAAATTGCCCCCAGTAACAAGAATGTTATCTGACAGTGCATGAGACTTAGTTTTTTAACAAGTTACAAATGAGGCGACGCTGGGCCGCCTCATTATTGCGCATGTTTTAATTAGAACACCATAGCCACATAACGCGGCACCAAGCTCTTGCGGCCAAGCCCGCCATTATGCTTTGACGCCGCCAAGCGCATATTGCCATGCGATGATTTCACGGCCAGCGACAGATATTTCAAACCATATTTCACATTGGTCGAAGCATTATAAAGCCCCGAGCACGCACCCGAATAACCAATACCGCGTGCCGTCTGACACTTCAGCTGAAACACACCAATCTCGCCAACACTGCCGGTCACCATCGGATTGTAGCCAGATTCAATCTTGGCAATGCGCAGCGCAAACCAAGTCGGCACACCGTAATGCGGCGCTTGCGATTTAATCATCGCTTGAACATTGGCCCGCGTCGCATCAGACACTTTTGGAAAATGGGCTTTGGAAAGATGAGACTTATGATGAACCTTATGGTGAAGTTTATGGGAATGCCGCATCGTGGCATTTGCGGAAGTTGACAGGAGGCTGGCGGATAACACCGCAGCCGTAACAGACAAAAGCAACTTAAAACGCATGTACAATTCCTTCTCTTGATCGAACGGCATTACAAAAAATATCCAGCCAAACTGGAAAGCAAAACCCACCAAGACCGCCGACGTCTGGGGGGAAGGGGCATAGAAAGCTCAAATGAGGCGAGAATAAGGTTGCAAAAACGACTCCGTGACGGATTGTCGCAATTTCTGATTGTCTACATTTTGCGTTGCACATGTCGAGGTCTTGGCGATTTCACTCAAACGATCTATGAGCAGCCCATGAAATTTCTTGATGAATGCAAAATCTATGTCCGCGCCGGAGACGGTGGCGCCGGAGCCGTGTCGTTTCGCCGTGAAAAATTTATTGAATTCGGCGGGCCTGATGGCGGCGATGGCGGCACTGGCGGCGATGTTTGGGTTGAAGCGCATAATGATCTGAACACGCTGATTGATTATCGCTATCAGCAGCATTTCAAAGTGCGCACCGCAGGCCATGGCATGGGCCGTCTTCGCGCTGGCAATTCAACCGAAGACATCATTCTGAAAGTTCCAACCGGAACCGAGATCTATGAAGAAGACCATGAAACGCTGATCGCTGATCTGCCCAAAGCCGGAGACCGCATCCGTATTGCCAAAGGTGGCAATGGTGGCTTTGGCAATCACTATTTCAAATCTGCAACCAATCGCAGTCCCTACAACGCCAACCCCGGCCAAATGGGCGAAGAGCGGTGGATCTGGCTGCGCCTGAAATTGATTGCCGATGCTGGCATCGTGGGCCTGCCTAACGCTGGCAAATCCACCCTGCTCTCAGTGGTATCCGCCGCGCGTCCTAAAATCGCCGATTACCCCTTCACCACGCTGCATCCTCAGCTCGGCGTAGTGAAGGTCGCTGCAAATTCATTCGTACTCGCAGATATCCCAGGCCTGATCGAAGGCGCATCAGAAGGGGCTGGCCTTGGCACACGGTTTTTGGGCCACGTCGAACGCTGCGCCGTGTTGATTCACA
>CAXTKN010000054.1:0-12786 GCA_964244805.1 uncultured Aestuariivirga sp. | reverse complement strand
AGGCAGTTTTTTCAACAGGGCTTCGCCGTCAATTTTCATCATCAAGCTTTCGAAAGTTCAGCCAATTGATCAGGAAGCGCATAAGCCCACTGGCTGATCGTGCCTGCACCCAAACAAACAACAATGTCTCCCGGTGAAATCATGTCTTTGATCATCGGCGCCAATTGTTCGGGTGAATCAATTTTGAAAACTGCACGGTGCCCACGGTCATGCAACCCCTGCGCCAAACTATTATGTGAGATACCCTCAATCGGTGTTTCACCAGCCGAATAAACCGGAGCTAATATCACTGTATCTGCATCATTAAAACATGTGCAGAAGTCATTGAAAAGACTCTGCAAGCGGGTATAACGATGGGGCTGCATCACAGTGATAACTTTCTGCTTTGTCACTTTCCGTGCCGCTGAGAGTACCGCAGCAATCTCAACCGGATGATGCCCATAATCATCAAACACCGTCACGCCATTAAACTCGCCAGTCTTTGTGAAGCGGCGCTTCACACCTTCAAAACTGGCAAGGCCTTTACGAATTTGCTCATCACTCATGCCAAGCTCGCGGGAAACTGCAAGAGCCGCAGTCGAGTTCAGCGCGTTATGATCGCCAGGCATGGCCAAGGCCAAATCTAAAATATCATGCGTGGCACCCGTCAACCGATTGGTCACGCGCACACCAAACCGCGTCGCACCATCGCTATAAGTCACATCCAGCAACCTAAAATCCGCCTGCGGGCTGCGACCATAGGTGATCACGCGGCGATCTTGAATTTTACCGATCAACTCTTGAACCACAGGATGGTCAATGCACATCACTGCAAATCCATAAAATGGTATGTTTTCGACGAATGCCAGAAACGCATCCTTGGCTTTGTCAAACGTGCCGTAATGATCGAGATGCTCAGGATCAATGTTGGTGACGATCACCACATCAGCAGGCAACTTCACAAACGTGCCATCAGACTCGTCTGACTCCACCACCATCCAATCGCCCTTGCCGAGGCGCGCATTAGTCCCATAGGCATTGATAATGCCTCCATTGATCACTGTTGGATCAAAATTTCCCGCATCCAGCAAAGCCGCAACAATTGAAGTCGTCGTCGTCTTGCCGTGCGTGCCACCCACAGCGATGCAGGATTTAAAACGCATCAACTCCGCCAACATCTCTGCACGGCGCACCACGGGCAAATAACGTCTGCGCGCTTCAATGAGTTCTGGATTGTCGTCTTTGACCGCCGAAGAAATGACGACAACTTGCGCCACACCTATATTATCAGCCTTGTGCCCGATAGCTACTTCAACGCCATGTTTGCGCAACCGCGCAACATTATAATTATCAGCAATATCAGAACCTTGAACCTTATAGTTCAGAGTTGACATCACCTCTGCAATGCCGCTCATGCCAATGCCGCCAATGCCGATAAAGTGAATGGGGCCAACGTCGCGGGGTAATTTCATAGATTAAGTTTCTCCAACTAGGCAGCGCTGTTATGCGCAATAATATTTTCAACCACATCAGCCAATCTCTCAGCCGCATCCGGCTTTCCGTGGCTCAAAGCCGATTCGGCAGCTTTCTTAAGGCCAGCGGCATCACCAATCAACCGCGCCAATAGTTCTGCAAAAGCCTCAGGTGCCAACTCTTTCTGCGGGCAAACCCATCCTGCCCCAACCCCTGCAAAACTTTGCGCATTGCGCAACTGATCACTATCAATAGCATGCGGCAAAGGCACCATAATGGCAGGCCGCCCGATCACACCAAGCTCCGCAATCGTCGAGGCACCAGAGCGAGAAATCACCAAATGCGACCGCGCAATCCGCTTTGGCATATCGCCAAAAAACGCCTGCAATTCAGCCACAACACCAAGCTCCGCATAAGCCTGCTTAACCCGCGCCAAATCTTCATCACGGCACTGCTGCACCAACACGATCTTTTTGCGCAAAGCTTCTGGCATCTGTCCAAAAACCAACGGCATAAAATCAGAAAAAAACTTTGCCCCCTGGCTGCCACCAAACACCACAAGATTAAATATCGGGCCTGCGGGATAAGTCGCCGCCTTCTCAATTAGCGCAACCGCACGAACCGGATTACCCGTCAGCACCAGCTTCGATTTTGCCGCATCCGGCAATCCCATCATCGATGCAAACGAAGCCGCCACTACATTCACTTTACTGGAAAGCATCTTGTTCGCACGACCAAGAACCGCATTCTGCTCATGCACCGCGCAAGGAATGCCAAGTGCCGCCGCCGCATAAATTGGCGGAAAAGATGGATACCCCCCAAACCCCACCACCGCCACCGGCTTCTCAGCCTTCAAAATCGCCTTGGCCGCACGATACCCCAGAAAAAGCCTCAACAACCCCAATGGCCGCTTCAGCGATGGGCTGGCGGAATGCACCACATGCGTCTTTTCCGATGGAAAAGATTTGCCATAATCACGCACCCGCTCATCCGTCATTAAGTGAACGCGGTAACCGCGGCCAACCAATGTCTCTGCAAGCGCCTGCGCCGGAAACAAATGCCCGCCCGTGCCACCCGCCGCCAAGACAACAAGCTTGCCACTCATGCAACGGCCATTTCAGGATGATAATTCCGTGCTTCTGTAACTGTGCGACCGCGCGCTAAAGCCAGAATGAATCCCATGGCCAAAGCCGTTCCCAGCAATGATGAACCACCATAAGAAATAAAGGGCAGTGTCATGCCCTTGGCTGGCAGCAACCCCACATTCACACCCATATTAATGCAAGCCTGCAAACCAAACATGGTGATAAGCCCGGTCATAGACAAAGCGGCAAACGGCTCGTCCTCCATCTTCGCGCGCTTTAACACCCGCACCACAATGAAGAAAAACAACAGCATCAATCCAATACAAGCCAAAAAGCCAAACTCTTCGCCCACCACCGAAAACGAAAAATCCGTGTGCGCATCCGGCAAAACCAGTTTCGCCACACCACCGCCAGGCCCCGTGCCCATCAAGCCACCGTTGTTAAACGCGGCTGTTGCTGTATCCGTCTGAAACGTGTCGCCATTATCAGGGCTTAAAAACCGGTCGATGCGTGAAGCCACATGCGATGCAAATTTATAAGCCAGCCCGCCAGACATAACGCCGAGTGCTGCCAACCCAAAAACATAGCGCCAGGAAATCCCCCACACCAAAAGCATAAAACCAAAGGTCAGGACCACCAAAACAGTTTGCCCAAAGTCAGGCTGCAAGACCAGCAGTCCTAAAAATACTGCTGCCGCACCAAACGTAATCAAATGCCCTGGCATATCAGGCCGCTTAATGTGGTCAGCCAAAAACCACGCTGCAAAAACTACAAAGGCTGGCTTGGCGAATTCTGATGGCTGCAACCCAAATATCCATCGATGCGCGCCTTTAATTTCCGGCCCGATTTTCAAAGCCAGCGCCATTAAAATCAAAGCGCCAAAAAACGTCGCAAAGGCCAATCGCCTCACCCACACCGCATCAAAAAATGAAACCGCCACCAAGCCGATCACACCAAAGAACAACCAGAACAATTGGCTGCGAAAAAAGTGAAACGCATCAAGACCAATGCGCTCAGCCACCGGCGGGCTCGCCGCCATGCTGATCAAAACCCCAATGGCCATCAACAACAAGATTGATGAAAGCAAAGCCCGGTCTATCGTAAACCACCACCGCGCCAACAAACCACGATCACTGCGTGAAATCAGCATTAGGTCGTCCCTCCAACAGTCATCAAAGCGCCCGGCAATTTCGAAACCAGCGCAACAAAAGCATCGCCGCGTATTTCAAAATTTTTATAGTGGTCAAACGATGCACAAGCCGGCGAAAGCAAAACCACCGCATTGCCGCGCCCATCCATCGCTGCATCAACAGCCGCAGCAGCAACTGCTCTATCTAAAGTCTCAGCTCGCACGACATTCACTTTGCCATGCAACGTTTTAGCAAAATCTTCCGTGGCGGCACCAATCAAATACGCTTTGCTGATCTTTGGAAAATAAGCAGCCAAAGGTTCAATGCCACCAGATTTCGCAATGCCACCGGCAATCCAATATATATTATCAAATGAAGCCAGCGCCTTTTCAGCAGCGTCGGCATTGGTGGCCTTCGAATCGTTGATGAACGGAACGCCTGAAACCGTCCCCACCTGTTGCATCCGGTGCGCCAACCCACCAAAGCTCTTCATCGCCGTTTGAATATCAGCAATCGCAACCCCAAGTGCCCGCGCCGCACCATAAGCCATGCAGGCATTCTGCCAATTATGTTTGCCCTTGAGAGCTGGCATCGCCCGCAGATCAATCTCAGCCACGATCTTGCCACCACGCCGATCATGCAAAAGCCCACTGGCCGCACTCACACCATCTTCGAGCAAATGCAAAACCGAAACGCGCCTTAGGTCAGTGCCCGATGAAACCTGATCAGCAATCGCCATGCACCACGGATCATCAATGCCAACGAGTGCCGTATCGCCCCCGCCCATCTTGGCAAACATACGACCCTTCACGAAAGAATAATGATGCATATCGCCATGCCTGTCCAAGTGATCGGCAGTGAGATTTGTCAGAACCCCAACATCAGGATGCAAACTCGGCATCAAATCAATCTGAAAAGATGAAAGCTCCAAAACATAAATCCGGTCTTTGGAAGGTTCGCGCAAATTAAAAACTGCAAGGCCAATATTGCCGCCCACATCAACATCAAGCCCTGCTGATTTCAGCACATGCCCAATTAGCGCCGTTGTGGTCGACTTGCCATTGGTGCCAGTAATTGCCACCAGCTTGGCCCCACTGCGCTGCACTTCACGCGCAAAAACTTCAGTGTCTCCAATAATCTCAATGCCAGCTTGTTTGGCCTTCACCACAGTCCAGTGCGGCTCGGGATGCGTGAGAGGCACACCAGGGCTCAGCACCAAAGCGCTCAAATTTTTAAAATCAATGTTATGCAAATTCGTAATTGAAAGACCGTCAGCCCGCGCTTTTTCAACAGCAGGTTCTGAATCGTCCCAAGCAAAAACTTGCGCCCCACCCGCATTCAGAGCCTTTGCACAAGAAATACCAGAACGGGCGAGTCCAAACACGCCCACTGCTTTGCCTTTGAATTGAAGTGCAGGAAACATCGCGTAAAATTACCTCAGCTTCAGAGTTGCAAGACCAATCAAGGCCAGCACAAATGAGATAATCCAGAAGCGAATGACAATCGTTGGTTCTTTCCAACCCTTCTGTTCAAAATGATGATGCAGCGGCGCCATCGCAAACACGCGCTTGCCCGTCATTTTAAATGAGGCCACCTGCACAATTACTGAAACTGTTTCAAGCACGAACAAACCACCGATGATGATCAAAACAATTTCGTGTTTCGTGGCAACAGCAATTGCGCCAAGGCATCCACCAAGCGAAAGCGAACCTGTATCGCCCATGAAAATCATCGCAGGCGGCGCGTTAAACCATAAGAAGCCTAGCCCCGCCCCCACCAATGCACCACAAATAATTGCCAACTCACCCGTGCCTGGCACAGACGGTATGCCCAAATATCTCGCAAAGATCACATTACCCACCAGATAAGCAATCAGCGCGTAGCTGCCCGCAGCAATCATCACAGGAACAATAGCCAAGCCATCGAGCCCGTCAGTAATGTTCACCGCATTGCCAGCGCCCACGACAACCAGAGCGCCAACAGCAATAAAAAACGGTCCGAAATTAATTAAAAAATCTTTTGCAAATGGCAAAGCCAAGGAACTCGATAACGGCTTTTGTCCTAGCCACATAAAAATAAAAACCGCCCCACCAGCAATCACAAATTCAGCAAGCAATCGCGCCCTGCCAGAAAATCCGCGCGTTGTGGCCCGCGTTACTTTCAAAAAATCGTCATAAAAACCAATGGCCCCGAAACCTAAGGTCACAAACAAAACCGCCCACACATAAAAATTGCTCAGGTCGGCCCACAGCAGAGTTGAAACAAACACGCCCGATAAAATCATCAAGCCACCCATGGTGGGCGTACCTTGCTTTTCAACAATGTGACGTTGCGGACCGTCCGAACGAATTGGCTGGCCACGGCCTTGTTTGATTTTGAGCAACGCAATAATTTTTGGACCAAAAACAAAAACAAACAGCAATGCTGTCAAGATCGCCATGCCCGTGCGCGTCGTCAAATAGCGAAACACGTTAAGTGCCGAAACTTCGGTTGTAAGTTTAAGCAACAGATAATACAGCATCGATCAAATATCCTTCTTCACAGCCGTGAATTGTTTGCGCAACGCGTCAACAATAAGTCCCATTTTGCTACCAAGCGACCCCTTAATCATCACGGCATCACCGGCCCGCAAATGCGACAGCAACTGATCCTTCAACTCGGCAGATGTTGCAGCATAAGCGCCCTGCTTTGCTGCCGGAACGACATCCCAAAGGTTGCGCATCAAAGGTCCAGCGGCGTATAAAACATCAACACCAGCCGCGTCTACCGGCTCGGCAAGATCAGCATGAAGCTGCGCCCCAAACTGCCCCAGCTCCAACATGTCCCCCAACACCGCAATGCGCCGACCATTCTTGCCAAGCTTCGCTCGTGCCAATAAAGCCAGCGCAGCACCCATCGATGTCGGGTTGGCATTATAACTCTCATCAATCAAAAGCAGTTCGCCACCGGGCGCTGATAATACCTCTTGCACACCGCGCCCCTTTGCCGGTGCTGCATCAGCAAGCGCCAACATGGCGCGCGCCAAATCAGCACCCGCTGATTTAACCGCAGCCAGCACCGCCAAACTGTTCAGCGCCATATGCTCGCCCGGCATGCCCAGTTTATAGGTAACTTTTTCACCCAACACATCGGCTGTGATGCAGCAACATGTGGGATGCAAAGCCACGCGCTCAAGCCGCACTGAAGCTTCGACATGTCTGCCAAAACCGATAATGGTTTTGGCACCTCCAGCTTTTGCCGCAGCACTGAGCAAATCAAAATATTCTGAGTCACGGTTGATAATCGCCGTGCCACCCTTTTCAATCCCAGAAAAAATCTCTGCCTTGGCCAATGCGATTTCATCAAGCGAATTGAAATTTCCTAAATGGCTTGCAGCAATAATTGTAACGATAGCGATATGCGGCCGAACCATTTTCACCAGCGGTGTAATCTCGCCAGAATGATTCATGCCAATTTCAAACACGCCATAAGCCGCATTGCGCGGCATCCGCGAAAGCGTCAGCGGCACCCCCCAATGATTGTTGAATGATGCAGCAGACCCATGCGTCAATCCAGATGCAGAAAGCGCTCTAAGCAACATTTCCTTGGTCGAAGTCTTACCAACACTCCCCGTCACAGCAATAATCTGTGCTTTGCTCCACTCACGTGCCGCTCTTCCCATATTCTCTAAACCGCGCAACGGATCAGCGGCCACTTGTAATACTGCTCCAGCGTCGCGCATCTCATCAGTCATCCGCGAAACCATCGCAACGCCAGCACCAGCCTGCAAAGCCTTCACCACAAAATCATGCCCGTCCATGGCATCGCCTTTGATAGCCACAAAAATATCGCCTGGCGCCACAGTGCGAGAGTCAATCGAAACACCGTTCATCGCGCTCTTCACGTTGCCATGCAAAGCGCCGCCCGTGGCCGCCAATAATTCTTGTGTCGTCCAAAGTGGCCGCTCAGCCATGATATATTTTTCCCGCTATAGCTGCAGCAACAGCATCATGATCTTTAAAGCGATGAACAGTCGTGCCAATCGTCTGCCCCTCTTCATGGCCCTTGCCCGCAACCAGCAAAATATCGCCTGCTTCCAGCGCAGAAACCGCCATTGCAATAGCTTTCGCGCGATCCCCAATTTCAATCGCACCCGGCGCACCCACCAATGTCTCACGCCGAATTTGTGCCGGGTCTTCTGTGCGCGGATTATCATCCGTTAGATAAGCAACATCAGCATGCTTGGCCACAGCCGCCGCCATCAAAGGCCGCTTGCCTTTATCGCGGTCACCACCACATCCAAACACCACATGCAGCTTGCCCTTGGCATAAGGGCGTAACGCCGAAATCGCATTCTCTAAAGCATCAGGCGTGTGCGCATAATCCACAAACACGCTTGCCCCCGTCTGCGTCACACCCACCAATTCTAACCGCCCGCTCGCGCCCTTCAAAGATTCCAGCGCGTGCAGAACCAACGAGACTTCCCCACCCGAAGCAATCACCAATCCCGCCGCAACCAGCGCATTCGAAACTTGAAAGTCACCAACCAGTGGCAAGCTCACGCGGTGCTGGCCTGCCTTGCTTTCAATTTCCAATTCCTGCCCCAAGCCATTTGCAGTTGATTTAACCAACCTCAAATCAACGCCATTGCGGCCAACTGTAAAAGGCACCAGCTCGGCCTTCAAAGCATGCCGCAACACATCGGCCCCTTGCGGTGAATCCATATTGATGACTGCAGCCGAACCGCGCGGCAACAGCTCATCAAACAGCCGCATCTTCGCAGCAAAATAAGCCTCGAAACTATTGTGATAATCCAAATGATCTTGCGTGAGATTGGTAAATGCCCCAGCCGTCAACCGCAAACCATCTAAGCGAAATTGCGCCAAGCCATGGCTCGAAGCTTCAATCGCCAGATGCTGAACATGATCATCACGCAGTTTTGCAACAAGCCGCGCAAGCTGCACAGGATCTGGCGTTGTATGCGCCAGATATTCCGAACCATCAGGCCCCACAACACCGATCGTGCCAAGGCTCGCTGCGCGAAACCCCATGGCTTGCCAAATCTGCCGCACAAAAACCGAAACCGAAGTTTTACCATTGGTTCCCGTCACAGCCACAATCGTATCCGGCTGACGGTCATAAAACCGCGCCGCCATCAAAGCCAAAAGCCTGCGCGGATTATCGGTCTCAATAATGAGCCCCGCCCCTTGATAACTCCCGCGCTGGCAAATCGCCGCCACAGCGCCACTGGCAAATGCTTTGGCAATATAGGCACTTCCATCAACCTTGCTTCCTGGCAGTGCCGCAAACACATAGCCCGGCTTCACATCGCGACTGTCAGACGTAATGCCTAAAACGACAACATCTGCCCCGCTCGGCAGCGGCGCATCCTGTTGCAAAAGGCGGCTCAACAAAATCGACATCAATGTTTCTTTTCAACCATGGCAACACCCTTGGCTTGCTTGGCCAGCTTCACCAAATCTTCGGGCGTAAATTCTGGTGTCACTCCAAGCATCGGCGCCACGCGCTCAATGATGGCCGCAGCCGTCGGCACAGCGTTCCAACCCGCAGTTTGAAAACCATATGTGCCAGGAATAGCTTGCGGCTCATCCAACATCACAAAGATTGCATAGCGCGGCTTCTCCATTGGAAACGCACCAATGAAAGTGGCCAGCACTTTTGTCTTTGAATAACGCCCACCAATAACTTTTTCCGCCGTACCAGTCTTGCCACCCACGCGGTAGCCAATCACGTCAGCCTTGGAAGCCGTACCATCAGTCACATTCAACCGGAAAAGGTAGCGCATCTTCTCAGATGTCTCGGGCTTCACAATCCGGTGCGCCAAGGCTAACGCATCTTCCTTGGTGCGCTTTAAAAACGTCGGCGGAATTGACATGCCGCCATTGATCAAATCAGAAATCACCGCCAAGCCTTGCAAAGGTTGTACGGCAAAACCATGGCCGAATGCGGCCGTCGCCGAAGATAATTTGCTCCAATGTCGAGGTAACAGTGGCTTTGCACTTTCAGGAACTTCAGTCACCAGTCGGTCCATAAACCCAACCCGCGTCAAAAATTCATGATGGCCTTCAAGCCCCACTTGCAGCGCCATCTTGGCAGTACCAATATTAGAAGAATTCGTAAACACTTCAGGCACAGTCAAAACTTTGCGTTGCGCATGAAAATCGCTGATCCGCGCATTGCCGATCACCAGCGGATGTGTCGCGTCATACCTCGAATTCATATTCATGACACCATAATCAAACGCCATGGCAAAGGTCACAGCCTTGATCACCGAACCCAATTCATAAACACCGCTGGTCAATTTATTCTGCTGATCCGACGTCAATCGTTTATCTTCAGCATTTGGATTGTAATCGGGCAGCGACGCCAACGCCACAATTTCGCCAGTCTGCGTATCAAGAATAATCCCACCGCCAGACTTTGCTTTGAACTTGATAACCGCCTTGGAAACCTCATCCGTCACAGCATGCTGCACGCGCATATCCATCGAGAGCTGGGCCGGATAAGTCGTGTGGCTTTCAGGCTCGCTCAGCGATGCAGTATAAAGCGCGCCTTGATCATCAAGATATTTCTCAATGCCCGCAATGCCCTTGGTATCAACGTCAACATAACCCACAGTATGCGCTGCAAGCCGCCCCATCGGATAAACCCGCTTGCGTTCGTTCACATAAGCCACACCCGGAATACCCAGATTATAAACCGCATCGCGCTCTTCCGAATTGGTCTGGCGTTTGAGCCACACAAATGCTTTGCCAGGCTTTAGCAATTTCTCTTTCAAACTTTTGGCATTGAGCTCAGGCAGTGTGGCAGTCAGCAATTCCACAGCCTCATCCACATCGGTGATCTTGCGCGGATCGACAAACAACGAAGACACTTCAATATCCGTCGCCATAACTTGCCCATTCCGGTCAACAATATCGGGCCGTGGCATAGATTTTTCGCGCAGAACGACATCGCCAACGGTGTCGGCTTTATGCATCAAAGTCAATTTGCCCAGCTGCAGAGCGATCATCAAAAAGAACGCGCAAAAAATCATACTGACTAAACGAATACGATTTTGCCCTGCTAATTTTTGCGAACCCATTTCAACCATCATTGCATCTTCTCTAGGATCGCCCCAATGGGGTCAGCCGTTTTGTCGTCCAGTTTAATCACTGGCGTATCTGGAATTTTCGCAGCCACTTCCGCCACCGAAATAATCTGCGTGGCTTTCACAGGTTGCAATTTGAGTTGCTCCTCCGCCATTTTTTGCAAACGTTCAGGCCGCGTCAAGCTCGCCCATTCCGCATCGAGCAACTTAATCGTCTCGCGCTCATCATTAATGCCGGTCTTCAATTTCACAATTTGCCGCTCAAGCCCGCGCGTTGAATGTTCCAGCGAATACATAAAAAACGCTGCCACCAAAACCGTCAAAACCAAGAATGCGTTGATCACTTTTATCATCAGTGCTTCCCCCCACGCAATTGTGGAACCGCCATGCCTGCTACATCAAATGGAAATGCCGCAGCCGATGTGCGAACCGCCGCGCGTAATTTTGCAGAACGCGAACGCGGATTATCCAGCTTCTCCACTTCGCTGGCCTCCACATGGCCTTTGTAAATCAATTCAAAACTAGGCGCGGGCCCTGAATGCGCTTCCGGCATGTAGCGCGAACCCGTTGGCAATTTTCCAGCACGCGCCGCAAAAAACCGCTTCACAATCCGGTCTTCGAGCGAATGAAAAGTCACCACCGCCAAACGCCCACCCTCTTCTAAAATTTCTTCTGCCGCACATAACGCCATCGCCAATTCATCAAGCTCGGCATTCACATGAATGCGCAACGCCTGAAACGTGCGAGTCGCTGGATGCGTCCGGTCCTTCGCGCGTTGCGGCCCCGTCGCGCGCTCAATAGCCTTCACCAAATCCATCGTCGTCATGAGTGGTGCTTCACCACGCGCAGTCACAATCGCCTTGGCAATGGAACGTGAGCGCGGCTCTTCGCCAAACACAAAAATAATTTGCGCCAATTCTTCAGCAGCTAAACTGTTCACATAATCAGCAGCAGATTTGCCCTCCTGCCCCATGCGCATATCCAGCGGCCCTTCGCGCATAAACGAAAAGCCGCGCTTCGCCTCATCAATCTGCATTGATGAAACCCCAATATCCAAAACCACGCCCTGCACTTTGCTCAAACCCAGATCAGAAATGATATTTTCCATCTCGCCAAAAGTGCCGCGCACCAATTGCAATCGCCCTTCCGATTGCGCCACCAGTGCAGCACCATCGGCAATCGCATTGGGATCACGGTCAATTGCAATCACCTTGGTGCCGCCAACATCCAAAATTCCCCGCGTGTAACCTCCTGCCCCAAACGTACCATCAACATAAACGCCGCCCTGCCGTGGAGCCAAAGCGGCAAGCACTTCGGGCAACATCACAGGGTAATGGCGTTGGGTGGTATCAGGGGTTGAAATCATGGAGCCGAGCAAACACAATGAATAAGAGGTTAATAAAGTTCGACAATGCCCCTGCAATTCCTAACAAATCGTTTCAAATGCGATTCATTTCAACACTTTCTGAGAGGAATGTGGTTTTAGATGGCGACACTCTACCAACCGTCATCCCCGCGCAGGCGGGGGGACCCAAATTTCAACAGCGCACCTGGAAACGAAGTTGTTTTCCCGACTGCGCGGGAATGACGGCAGGGAGTGAAATCGCATCAAACCCCCAATAAAAACACCAGTCGGCCTATAAGCCGGGTTTTGTCCCCATGAAGTTGCCTTCACAGTGTATGGCCATTCATCTGGAGCATTTGTTGCCAAATGCTTCGCGCAACCAACCCGGGCAGCGAGCCGGAAAAAGCTTTGAAACTTGCGTTTCGTGCCACCCCTATTAGGTCTTGCTCCGGGTGGGGTTTGCCGTGCCAGTCTTGTTGCCAAGCCTGCGGTGGGCTCTTACCCCACCTTTTCACCCTGACCACGCCAAAGCCCGAAGGCGTAGGCGGGCGGTTTGTTTTCTGTGGCACTTTCCCTAAAGTCACCTTCGCCGGTCGTTAACCGGCACCCTATTTCCGTGGAGCCCGGACTTTCCTCCCTCGCACCCTTGCGGGCCTAGCGAGAGCGGCCATCCAGCCGACTGGT
>CAXTKN010000053.1:0-12846 GCA_964244805.1 uncultured Aestuariivirga sp. | reverse complement strand
CCATCCAGTCGCCACCTCTTTCCAAATGATCTTTTGTTTTCCGTTTCCTCAATTTAAACTTACACGCACACCCGTTTTTTGTTCGAATAGATGTGCTTTTAACGAGTTCATTTCGACAGGCAACTGATCACCCGGTTTAACACGATCATGCGCGGCCAGTTCGATTGTGGCTTGAGCACCTGCAATTTGGCCGATTGCAAGCGTGTGTGAACCTAAAGTTTCAACAGAACGCACATTCATTAATGTTTCTCCTGTGCCACGGCAAATATCTTCGGGTCTCAAACCCAGTATGAATTGTTGGCCACTCTGCAAGCTTGAATCCAGCGCGACGTTTTGTGCGAGTTGAAGACGAGTTCCATCACTCAATAATAACGAAGACTTCTCACGTGAATTTTCAAAAGTGCACGGGATAAAATTCATGCTTGGTGCACCAATAAATCCAGCAACAAAGATGTTCACTGGCTTTTCATAAAGTGTAAGCGGACTTGCTGCTTGGGCGATTTTGCCTTTGTCCATGACGACAACACGGTCTGCCATCGTCATGGCTTCCACTTGATCGTGCGTGACATATACTATTGTTGTGCCGAGCCTGTGATGAAGCTCCTTGATTTCAGTGCGCATTTCAATTCGAAGTTTTGCATCCAGATTGGAAAGCGGTTCATCAAACAAAAATACATCGGGCTTGCGCACAATGGCGCGGCCGATGGCAACGCGTTGCCGTTGACCACCTGACAATGCTTTTGGCAATCGATCCAACAATTGAGAAAGCCCCAACGTATCAGCAGCGCTGCGCACTGCGCTATCGCAATCAGCTTTGGACATGCCCCGCAGGCGCAGGCCAAACCCGATGTTTTCAGCAACTGTCATATGCGGATAAAGCGCATAGTTTTGAAAAACCATAGCGCAATTGCGTTTGCGGGGGCCAAGATCAGTCACATCCTTGTCGCCAATCATAATGTGCCCGTCGGTGACAGATTCAAGACCCGCAATCATGCGCAGCGTGGTTGATTTTCCACAGCCCGAAGCACCCACCAAAACAACGAATTCTCCGTCGGTAATTTCAAGGTTGAGATTGTCGATGATCGACAGGGAACCGAATGTCTTAGAAACACTTTTAAGTTCTATTTTTGCCATGGCTGCTAGCTCGCTTTGGCGATGGGTAAAGAAGCGTAGCTTCTGGGTTGCGTGGCAATAGCGTGTGACGCGGTGGCAATGGCGACTTCTATTGCGCGATCCAAGTCGAGGTTCTGCGCAAGCGCTGACAAATAGCCGGCATTGAAAACATCGCCCGCGCCGATCGTGTCGATAGCTTCTGTTTTTGGTGCTGGTCGCTTAAAAATTTTACCATTTTTGCATGCAAATGCGCCTTCAGCACCGCGTTTGACAACCACCGTTCCACCGGGACTTAAAATATCCGTCATTGCAAGTGCGACGACTTCGATTGGGTCATCGATAAAGCCAAGAAGCGAACGCGCTTCCAGCTCATTCAAAAGCAAGTGATCACAACTGCTGCACCATTCCAAAACTGATTGGCGTATTGGATCAGTCCACCCCATGCTGGGCCAGCCCGTATCAAGTGCTATGGCAAAGCCACGTTCGCGCAACAGCGCTATGAGTGCGCCATAATGTTTCAACAACAAAGGCGTCACAAATGTGCCCGAAAGCAAAGCGATCTCGCCAACATTAGCTTTTGCTGGCAATTGTTTGGCCACATCTTCAAGGCTGAATTCATTCAAATGGCCAAGTGAGGTAAAAAATGTGCGCTCTCCATCTGGATGGGTGATGCCCATGGAAAGGCCCGTCGCACAGTTTGACACGTTCCAAGGGCGGGCCTTTGTACCAAAGGCATCAGCCAACCACTCACCAAACTTATCATTACCGCGATTTGCGATGATACGAAAATCAGTGTTAAGGCCCTGTAACGCCAGAGCCGTGTTTCCACTTGCACCACCCACACGCCATTCTGAATTGGGCAGCACAAGCTCGGTTCCCTGCTTGGGCCAAGAATGCGATGGCCCCATAATCAGATCAATATTGACGTTGCCTATGAGTGTGATTTTCGGAGTCATAGCGCTGTCGTCACTTTGGTTGATCGCAGCGGAACGCCGACATTGGAGACTTTCCTGTTGGCGATTTCCACCAACAACTTTTGCAATGTCGGCATGACCGTAAAGACTGCTGCCATTCCGCTTTGTTTGGAAAACGAAAGAGTTGTCGTGTTTGCAATTATGTTGTCGCCAGAAAGGTCAAACACTACCACGCGAGCACCTGTCTTGTTGCAAGCTTCAGCTAGCGCGGGAGTAAGTTCCGCTGTTTCATCCGAACCGCGAAGTAATATAATTCCGCAACTTTCATCTAACATTTCAAGCGGACCATGGCGAAGTTGACCGCCTTCAAGCGCATATGTGTTCATGCGTGCCAACTCCATCAGACAAAGAGCGCCAGATTCGGCAGCACCCTGTAGTTCTGAACGACCAGATAGGATGATGGTGGAGCATTGGATCAAAGCATCGAGTGCTGCGCTGATTTCAGCCTCTGATTTCAAATTCATCGACATCAAAGCAGGTTGTACATTCGCACCTAGCGCGTTGAGAATGGCAAGATGCAAAGCATGGGTCAGGAAAATGCTGCGTGTGGCCGCAAATGCTTTTTCAATCCCACCAGCAGCGATAAGTGATGGCACAGATTCTGCCAGCACGCTTTCAGCGTTAAGCGTAAGTCCAAAACGATCTTCCTTTGGTGCGGCAGTCTTTAAATAATGCGCAATCTCACCTGAGTTACCAGATTGCGACACCAGCAGCACAGTGCGCCGGTGATCTGGCATTTTGCGGAATAGAACTTCTGAAAGAACTTCTGCCTGAACTTCAATGCCAAGTTCACGGTAAGCAAACATTGCCGTGCGGTTGGCCCAGTGTGATCCGCCCATGCCGAGCAAACACAATCGACCAGTTCGCTTCGCACTCTCTGCTATATTCAAAGCAAGTGGCGCTGCGGCAAGGAAAGAAGCCATCGCATCATCATGTTGCCGCGCCATTTCATAGCGAATTAACTCAAGACCGTTCATTCATTTATCCTTTAACGCCGCCGGCGGTGAGGCCGCTAACCAATGATTTTTGTAAAATTACTGCGATGAGAACGGGTGGCACAGCGGTGAGAAGACCTGCCGCCGCGATCAATCCGAAATTTGTAGCGCGACCGCTGGCGAAATCTGAAATTGTAACTGTGAGTGTTTTTGCATCTGTATTGGCCGTGAACAAGAGGGCATAGAAAAACTCATCCCATGCCAGCAAAATTGCAAACAGGGCGGTCGTAGCAATTCCGGCGCGAGCCAGTGGCAAAGTGACATAGATAATCAGTTGAAAAAATGATGCACCATCGATTTGGGCGGCACTTTCAATTTCGCGCGGCACAGCGTCAATTGCACTTTTAGCAAACCACGTCATAAAGGGCGTGAGCAACGAGCAGTAAACGATAACCAATCCGGTGATGCTGTTAAGAAGGCCCAAAGTTGAAAGCATGAAATAAAGGGGCAGCAACAGCGCCACGGCAGGCGTCATGTAAGTTGCCAAAACGCCATAGAGCAAAGTGTTATACTTTCCAGCACTTCGCGAAAACATCCAAGCTGCGGGAATGGCAACGCAAAGTGAAATCATAGTTGCGAAAATTGAACTCAGTAAGCTGTTGCGCAAGCCATAAAGAAAGGCAGCACCCGCACTGTTTTGCGCGAAGGTAAGAAGTGCTGCGTAATTGCTGAAATCGAAATGCGAAGGAATGAAATGGAGTGGCTTGTTCGTCATTTCAGCCGAAGGTGAAACACTCACGATAAACATCCACAAGACTGGCAGAAGCGTCACAATTAGAAACAGCGCAACCCCCGTGGCCAATAGTATATTTTGAAATAGGGAACGCGCAGCAAGATTTTTGGCCATCACGCTTGCTCCGCGGATTTGATCATGCGTACATAGACCAAGATGAACATCATGGCCATTAATACGACAAGCAAGGCGTAAGAAGCGCCCGATCCGACGCGGTTAAAGCTGAAACTTTCTTGATAGACAAAGAAACTCAACGTCTTTGTACTGTCGGCTGGGCCGCCATGCGTCATCACATAAATGATGTCGAACACTTTGAGAGCTTCAATGGCGCGCAGCACCAAAGCAATCATAAGAGGGGCGACAATCACAGGCCAAGTGACAGTTTTAAAACAAGCCCAAGCATTGGCACCTTCAAGTTTTGCGGCTTCATAAAGTTCTTTGGGAGCATTTTGCAGGGCGGCTAATACGATGAGGGCTACAATCGGATAATTCTTCCAGACATCGGCAAAGATAACTGAATTCATAGCGCTCGATTCTTCGCCCAACCAAGAGCGATAATGATCCATCAATCCGTTTTGAACCAGTGCTGCGTTGAGCCCGCCAAAATCAGGATGATAAATCAATCGCCACATCAGAGCATTGACGATTGTGGGGATGGCCCAAGGCAATACCAAAAGGCCCCGACAAAAAGTGCGCCCGGGAAATTCTTGATTGAGCAAGAGTGCCACCAAAACACCAAATAGCGCCTCAAGACCAACTGATACGCCAGTAAAATAGAGCGTGCGCCCCATGGCTTGCAAAAACCCGGGGTCAGTCAGTGCAAAACTGTAGTTTTCCAAGCCAACCCAATGCGATTTGAGAAAGCCTATCAGTAATTTTGCATCAGTAAATGAAAGGACAATCGTTTGCAGAAAGGGATAACCCACAACAGCAATGATGATGAGGAGGAGCGGGCCAAATAGTGCCCAAGCGGGTGGCAAGCCAAGGGCTGCGCGATCTCTGATCTTAGAGCGGCGGGCTGATGAAGTTGGTGAGGAGATTGTCATCAAGCCCGCCGTAGTATGTGTTAGCGAATGCGAGCGGCAGCAGCGTCGGCTTCAGCCAAGGCAGCTTGTGGTTCGGCTTTGCCAGTCAACGCATTCTGAATTGCTGTTTGCAGCAATTTCGAAAGCTCTGGGTATGAAGCTGATTGCGGGCGTGGCGTCATAATGCCAATCGATGTATTGGCGGCAGCCACGACAGCCTCTTGGCCTTTAGATACTGCGGGATCAGAATAGGATGATTTCCAAATTGGCAAGCTCAATTGCGCAAATTGATTTTGAACAGGCTGTGAAGCCATGAAAGAAATAAACTTCCATGCCGAATCTTGCTTGGTTGAACCAGATGTAATGCCCAAAGCCATCGAGCCGTTGACCGCGGATGCTTCTGATTTTCCAGCCACACCCGGAGCAGGCACAATGCCAACTTTACCTACTACTTTGCTTTCTTCAGGCTTCTGCGTCATGCCATACATATAAGTCCAGTTTAGCGCGAAGGCTGCATCACCTACAGAGAAGACTTTGCGCACGTCTTCTTCCAGATATTCTTTGGAATGCGGATTGGAGAGACCCGATTTCAGACTTTCAGTCATGTAAGTTAAGGCATCAAGCGAGCCACCTTGCGCAAAAGCGGGTTTGCCATCCTTAAAGAACTCAGCCTTATTGGCCGCAGCAATCGTTGTGAAATCGCAAACAACAGCTTCAGCCTGCGACCAGCTCCAGACAATCGGGAATTCAACGAGTTTTTTGTCTTTGATAATCTTGGCTTGATCAGAAAGTTCAGCCCAAGTTTTGGGCGGCACAGCAATGCCAGCTTTCTGCAAAATCTCTGTATTGTAAAAAAGATATTTGGTATCGAGAATCCAAGGCATCCCATAAAACTTGTCTTTGTAAGATACAGTTGCCCAGGCACCGTCGAAGATTTTTGATTTATCTGCGACGGCAATCTTATCCGTCACATCAACCAACACGCCATTTTCAGCAAAATTTGCGGGCCAGATCACATCATAAAGAACCACATCATAGCCTGAACCACCTGCAGCTTTGGAAGCAACGATCTTATCAAACAGCGCATCGTAAGACACGAACTCAAGCTTCACGGTGATGCCGGGATTGGCTTTTTCGAATTGTGCCGTCATGGCTTTCACGTCATTGTCGCTATAGGCGGCTTGCGACATAAATAGCGCGCTGATTTCTTCTGCGGCATATGCCTGCATCGCCAATGCTGGCAAAGCAATCAACGCGACGCCAGCTTCCAAAATATTGCGTCTGGATAGATTCATTTCATTTCTCCCTGTGAAAATAATTTTGCTTGTTCACTTGAAATAATATTAACTCAATTTGATTTAGTGTCAAGTGCGCTTTATGAGATTCTTTCAAATGGTCAAATCATCCCAAAATCATAGTTCAACAGCGGGCACGAATTTGGAACTTGCGCGCTCGCATAATCGGCGCGCCGTGCTCGAAGCTGTTCGTCTGGCTGGATCACTCTCGCGAGCAGAAATTGCGCGTCGTACTTCTCTCACAATTCAAACAATTTCGAACATCGTGACAGAGCTTGAGGAAAAAGGGTTGTTGCTCGCAGGCGAAATCAATCGCAATCCACGTGGTCAACCTTCCATTCCCTATTCAATCAATCCCAATGGGGCATCATCCATTGGCTTTCATATTGCGCGTCATGAAATCATCGGCGTGCTCACAGATTTAACAGGAAAAGTGTTAGCACAAAAAGAAGTTGCGGCCGAAGCAACAACGCCTCAGATCGCCACACCGATTGTCACGCGCATTTTTGATGAACTCATAAAAACCGCAAAGGTTTCAAAGCGAAGTCTTCTTGGTGCTGGCGTAGCGCTGCCTGCACGCTTTGGTCTTGGAACACTTTCAACCGAAGGGCCCACGGGTCTTCCTGGTTGGAATGACTCTGCCGTGCGCCAAGCCTTCGCCAAGGAACTCGATGTTCCGGTGTTTATTGAGAATGATGCGGTGGCTGCTGCAATCGGCGAGCATCACTATGGCGCGGCGCGTGGTATCAATAATTTTGTGATGTTGTATCTAGATGAAGGATTGGGTGCAGGCCTGTTTCTAAATGGCCATTTGTTCAAAGGTGCGTTTTCAAACGCAGGCGAAATTGGTCACATGATTATTGAAGCCAATGGCCGCCAATGTCCCTGCGGAAATCGTGGTTGTTTGGAACGTTATGTTTCATTGCAAGCGGCGTTTGAATTTCTCGAAGCCAAGGGAGAGTCTAAAATTACCTCCCCTACCGAAGTTGCAAATTTATCCTCGCAATATCTCGCGGAATGGCTTGAAGACGCAGCACCCAAGCTTTCAATAGCTATAAACATCCTCGAAACTGTTCTAGACGCAGAGACAATTGTGATCGGCGGATTGGCGTCTATTGATATCGTAGAAAGTCTGATTGCAGTTGCGGAACCACTGCATATCTCCGCCAGCTCTAGGCCAGACCGCAAATTCCCGCGCGTCATGGCTGGGCGTGTCGGTCGCCATGCAACTGCGTTGGGTGCGGCAGCCTTGCCGATATTTGACGAGATGAATCCCAACTTTGATGTATTGCTCAAGCAAAGACTACCGATTTTAGAAACACTCTAATTCTAGTTTACGAATTTACAAACTCAAACGAGTCAAATTTTTTACGAACATGGACTGCCGCTTAGTGTCTTCCACTCATCGGATCGTTGAACTTCATCAATGTCGCGACGTATCTGCAACATGATTCACGCGTTACACAAGAAAACAACTCATTCAGTACAAATTTCATTCGCATCTGTATTTGATTTCAAGAGGTTCATTATTTCAGCAATAAAATCTTTCAGCAGCTTCGCTCTTGGTTCTGTGGCTTGCTCGGCACCTATGAGTTCAGTTTGTACCCATGGTAAAGTACGCTCGATTACTTGAACTTATAAGTTCATTGGAAACACCAAAATTTCAAAAAAGTTGTGTGCCTATTTAATTGGATCAATTCAGATTGGTTTATCTATAAAATTTACGCGCTCGCCCCGCATTGCGCGCTCAATTTTGTCGGTGTCGACAAGCTCGCGCATCCAATCGTGACCCACTAGAATTTTTGCGTAATCAGGTGCAAGCGCAACGCGTTTTGCAGTGGGTTCATGAATGTTAAGTGCATAATAGCCGACTTGATGATAATAAGTTACGCGCGCGCGCATCAGCGCTTCATTGCCAACATAACCAAAATTCTCAAAAATTCGTCGAAGAATTTCTATGCGTTCCGCGTCAACTTTAAACACAATTTCAGCTATTTGTTGTGAAACACGGGACCACATCCGCACCGCATTATCATAGGCCGGATCAAAATTTCGCTCCAAAACCCATACGCCAAAAAATGCCAGATACTGATTTCGTGCGTCGTCTCCAGCATTTAAAACAGCCAAAGCCAAAGGTTTGGTGTTGGTGGCCAACCAATCCGAGATGATTGCGTCATGCAATTCGGGACGTCCCTTGAAGTGCCAATAGAAGCTACCAATCGTAACTTTTAGCTTTGCTGCAATTTTTTCAATTTTAACTTCAGCAAAGCCGTGTTTAATCAATATTGATTTGGCAGCGCGAATCCAATCCTCTTTACCAAGAGATGCTTTCCGTACAGTCTTTTTTATTTTGATCAAAATTCCGTTCCCAAATCATTCGGTGAATATAACATTCCATATCTAACAAACAATATTTTTATCCATAGGGAACCCTATTGCATATTCCATAGGGTAGTCTATGGTTTAAACAAGACCTAGCAGAAGCTGGGCGTTGGGAAACACATTGAAGGGGTCTAAATAATGCAAAATAAATCTTCCGATGCGCATGGTCTGCGTAAGGTTCTTACGTGGAAAGATGGCCTAGCTATAGCTATGGTAATGCCGGCGGGGGCCGTGGCATCTTACGGCTATTGGCAAGGTTCGCTGGGTACTTATGGTACAATGCTGATTATTGGCATTTCAACAGCAATCGCAATTTTGCAAGCAGTCATCGTCGCTGAGCTCGCAGGCATGTTTCCAAACAAACCTGGTGGCATTGGCATGTTCGCACATGAAGGCTGGAAAAAATATACCAATATGGCTGGCCCTTTAGCGGCCTTTGGATATTGGTTTAGTTGGTCAGTGGCCCTCGCCTTAAACGGCTTGGTGATAGGACAATTGATTCAAGCGCAATTTTTTCCTGGAGCAACTTGGGGCGGTGTTATTCACATTGGCCCGTTGGACCTCACGTGGGGTCTTGCGCAATTTATCGGTACGGGAATGATATTGCTGGTTTGGATTCTTAACGTATATGGCGCGAAAGTTTTGGCGGTGTCGTCCTATGTGCTTGGTGCCATGCTAATGATCCCATTGGCCATTTTTATGTTCGGGCCTTTTTTGTCTGGACAATGGTCGACTGCAGCGATGACGTATCATGTAACGCCTGACGGATCTACTGGGCACGATTGGACTTACTTTATTGTTTGGCTCTATCTCATGGGTTGGTCCACCTACGGTATTGAAATCGTTGCGACTTTCGTGCCTGAATTCAAAGATCCCGAGCGTGATACTCCGCGCGCTATTCGCTGGTGTTCAATCATCACGGCGGCCACATTCTTTATGATGCCGCTGGCAACCGGAGGGATGTTGGTTGACGGGAAGCCTGCAGGTGGTGGCGCACCTGGTGCTTTTTATACTGACATAGCTGCAAAACTTTTAGGTGGCGGTGCACCCTTTATTATCATTCTGCTCTGCGGTGCATTGTTGCTGGTGATGAATGTGGCCACAGCAGACGGTGGCCGGGTGTTGTTCGGCATGGCAAGAGATGGGCTCTGTTTGAAAGGGCTGGGCAAGCTCAACAATCATGCGGTGCCCGCGCGCGCTATGACAGTTGATCTTTTCGTCAATCTATTCTTGCTGTATTTCGTATCCAACCCCGTTGGCATTTATGCAACATCAAACTTAGGCTACTTCGTTGCGATGTTTTTCGTGCTCACAGGTTTCATTTTATTGCGCAAAGACAGACCAAACTGGCCGCGCCCAATTCGCCTCAGCGCAATTTGGGTTCCCGTCGCCTGGGTGCTCACTATTGTCACTGTTGTTCTTATGGTCGTCGGCGCTACGCGTTATGATCTTAGCGGTTACGGTAGTCTCACCCAATTGGTGATTGGCATTGGTGTGCTGTTGTTGGCTATCGTGTTGTGGATTTATCGCCAAGTTGTTGAAGACGGCAAACCAGTGCAATGGCGTGATAACTCAGAGAGGCCCTAATATTCCCCCACCCACTCTCTGAACTGGCCGGAGGTCTCGTGTCTAAAATTGAGATCTCCGGCATATTAAATTTGCGGAGCTTAAAATGAAAACTGTTCGACTTGAAGAACTCAACACTAAAAGCTTTCTCGCCGGAAAATTCACAACGGCAATTATAACAACAGGCGCCTGCGAAAGCCATGGCGACCACATGCCCATGGGCACTGATGGCACAACCGCGCACGCGCTGGCGGTCAAAGTAGCAGAGCAACTCAAATCAACTTTCGTATTGCCTCCCGATTATCTGGGCATGAGTGAACATTACAAACACCAGCCCATCGCCATTTCCATGTCGCATGACACAATGATCCGCATTCTCAAAGACAAGATCGCTTCGCTCATTCATTGGGATATCAAAAAGATTTTCATTCTCAACGGCCATGATGGCAACATTCCTTGTGCTGAAATCGCTGCACGCGAAATGAAAGTGCTGCACCCCGAAATTTCCATCGCGATCATTGATTGGTGGGTGGTGATCCCTAAAATCTTGCCTCCCGATTTGTTTGAAGTTTGGGCTGGCTGGGGTCACGCTGGCGAGCTGGAAGCCTCCATTGGGCTTTCATTGTTCCCACATCTTATGAATATGAAAGACGCGCGTGGCATGGTGCCCGAAACTAACGCTTTCGTGAAAGAAATCTGGCTGTTCGACGAACTCACAAAGTTTGGCGCAACTGGAGCGCCAAGTAGGGGCACCAAAGAAAAAGGCGATCGTGTGGTTAAGGCGGTGGTCGATTTTTTGGTTGAATATCTCGCTAATTTTGAAAAGAACGGCCTCAGCTATCCTTCAAAAGAAGTCATTTAAAAGAACTTCATGAAATACTCGATTTTTTCATTGATGAGCCAGGCTTTGCGTGGCCATAGCGGTTGGCAACCTGCTTGGGGTAAGCCGGACCCTAAGCCACGTTATGACGTCATCATTGTGGGCGGTGGAGGCCATGGACTTGCTACGGCTTATTATCTCGCAAAAGAACATGGCATTTCAAACATTGCGGTACTCGAAAAGGGTGTCATTGGTTCGGGTAATGTAGGACGCAACACCACGATTATTCGCTCTAATTATTTATTGCCTACGAATCTTAATTTCTTTGAGCATTCGCTAAAGCTTTGGGAAGGTCTGGAACAAGATATCAATTACAATGCGATGGTATCTCAGCGAGGTGTATTAAATCTTCATCACAGTGACGCTGGCCGCGATGCGGATGCCCGTCGTGGCAATGCCATGCTTATCGGCGGTGTGGATGCGCAACTGCTTGACCGCGAAGCTGTGCGCAAACTCGTTCCCAACATGGATTTTAATAATTCGCGGTTTCCGATTTACGGTGGCCTGTTTCAACAGCGCGGCGGAACGGTACGTCATGATGCTGTAGCCTGGGGATATGCGAGAGCCGCCGATCAGCGCGGGGTCGATATTATTGAGAACTGTGAAGTCATCGGAATTCGCCGTGAAGCGGGGCGTATTGTCGGCGTAGATACGACACGCGGTTTTATTCAAACCCGCAAGCTGGGCCTTGCCTGTGCGGGCAATTCATCGCGTGTGGCTGCTATGGCGGGTCTGCAGCTTCCGATCGAAAGTCATGTGCTGCAAGCTTTTGTATCTGAGGGTGTAAAGCCTGTGTTGGATACGGTGGTCACATTTGGAGCAGGTCATTTCTATGTCAGCCAGTCAGACAAGGGAGGTCTGGTCTTTGGCGGGAGTATTGATGGCTATAACTCTTATGCTCAACGTGGAAATCTCCCCATTGTTCAAGATGTGATGGAAGAAGGGGTTTCTCTGTTTCCAAGTTTCAGCCGCTTGCGCTATTTGCGGCAATGGGGAGGCATTATGGATATGTCGATGGATGGTTCTCCCATCATTGAAAAAACCGAAATTGAAGGTCTCTATCTCAACTGCGGCTGGTGTTACGGCGGTTTTAAGGCAACTCCAGCGTCCGGCTGGTGCTTTGCATATACCATGGCCAGAGATGAACCTCATAAGCTGAACGCTGCTTATACGACTAAGCGTTTTGCCACCGGTGATATTTTAGATGAACGCGGCACCGGTGCCGCACCTTATCGGCAATGATGGCATGTTAGTTAAATGTCCTCACTGCGGTGAACGTGACTTGCAAGAATTTATCTATGCAGGGGCAGCGGATGTGCGCCGTCCAAGTGAAGATGCGAGTTCAGAAACATGGAGTGAATTTGTACATCTGCGCAATAATCCCCGAGGCCCAACGCTTGAATACTGGCAGCATGTCTTTGGCTGTCGATCTGTTTTGATTGTTGAACGCAATACCCAGAGCCACGAAATAATGTCTGTAAAGTTTGCACGGGATCAAGGTACAAACGAATGACCAGTTTTCGTCTACACAGCGCGCATAACGCGACTGAACTAATCGATAGGGAGAAGCCAATCTCTTTCGAGTTTGATCAGAAAAAATTCAAAGGATTTGCGGGGGATACTCTGGCATCGGCATTGCTGGCTTCAGGGCAAGGCATGTTTGGTCGCTCGTTCAAGTATCATCGCCCACGCGGCGTTTGGGGCCTTGGCAACGAAGAGCCAAACGCACTTGTTGAACTTGGTAAGGGCGCAAGCCGAGAGCCCAATACAAAGGCAACTTGCATTGAACTGTTTGAAGGCCTGACAGCCCAAAGTCAGAATCGTTGGCCCTCTCTTCGTTTTGATGCAATGGCAATAAATGGTTTGTTGTCACCTTTATTTGT
>CAXTKN010000052.1:9868-12848 GCA_964244805.1 uncultured Aestuariivirga sp. | reverse complement strand
TATTTGCTGACGTTTCCACAGGGTCGCGTTCTCCAGCACTGGTGCGCCAAGGCCAGATTTCCGAAATCATCAACGCCAAGCCTCAAGCGCGGCGTTTGATATTGGAAGAAGCAGCAGGTATCACAGGCCTGCACACACGCCGCCACGAAGCAGAATTAAAGTTGAAAGCGGCAGAAGCCAATCTCTCGCGTCTTGATGATGTGATGGCGCAGTTGGAAAGCCAGCTTTCCAGCCTGAAACGCCAAGCCCGCCAAGCGGTGAAATATAAGCAAGTTTCAAGCGATATTCGCAAACTTGAAGCTGCGGGTCTGTTTGTGGCCTGGCGTGACGCTGCTGAAGCGATGAATGCTGACACTGCTGCGCTGAATGATGCCACACGCATTTTGGGTGAACATACGGTTGGTGCATCGCAAGCTTTGCGCGGGCGTGACGAGCTGGGCGAAACTTTGCCGAATTTGCGCGAACAAGAAACCATTCGCGCCGCTGTTTTGCAACGCATGACGCTGGAACGCGCGGCTTTGGATGAAGAAGAAAAGCGTGTTGAAAGCCGGATATCAGAACTGAAACAACGCCGCAACCAAGCTGCAAACGATCTGCGCCGCGAAGAAGAACTGGTGCAAGATACCGAAGGTGTGATTGTAAAGTTGCAAGAAGAAGCAGCTGGTCTTGAAACATTGCTGACGCAGGATTCCGATCTGCGTTCGGAAGCGGCGATTTTATTGCAGGAATCAGCGGCCTCACTGGCGCGCGCCCAAGAAGCAGCAGACGAAGCAAATAATCGTTTATCGGAATTGTCGGCACAGCGTTCGGCGTTTGAACGCGCCATTGCTGAACATCAAAACCGCATTGAAAAGTTAGACCGTGAAGCGGCGGATATTGCCCAACGCCGTGAAGCTTTGGCGGCACGTGTGGGTTCAACTGCTGATGGTGCAACTTTGGCCTCAGCCGTTGCTATGGCTGAAGCGACGATGCAGGAATCAGAACAAGCCGCCAGCCATGCTGAAGTTGGTTTGCGCGTCACCCGCCAGTTGGAGGCCGACAAGCGCCAAGCCTTTGACGAAGCCCGCCGCAAATCTGACCGCCTGCAAACCGAAGTCCGTACACTGACGAATTTGTTGAAAGCTGGTGGTGGCGATCTTTGGCCGCAACTGGTTGATCAAATCACCGTGCAACGCGGCTATGAAGCAGCTTTGGGTGCGGCCCTCGGCGAAGATATTGAAGCTTCGGCTGACGAAGGTGCACCCGTGTTTTGGCGCGGGCTTCCACCTTTGGCTGAAGTGGCATCACTGCCAAGCGATGCGCCAGCCCTTTCAAAATTCGTTCAAGCACCACAGGCGCTGGCCCGCATTCTGTCGCATGTTGGCGTGGTTTCCAAATCCGTTGGCGCGGCTTTGCAGGCTCAGTTAAAGCCTGGTCAACGCCTCGTTTCTGTTGAAGGTGATGTCTGGCGTTGGGATGGGTTTACCGCTGCGGCTGATGCGCCAAGTGCGGCAGCAAAACGTTTGGCCGAACGTAACCGCCTTTCTTCTATCGAAGAAGACATGAAGCTGGCGAATTCTGCGGCTGAAGATTTGAAGCTCGAATTTGAAGCTGCACGCGCTTCTGTTGAAACGGGCGTGAGAGCCGAGCGCGAAAAGCGCGAAGCGGCTCGTACAACGCGTTCTGCAATGGATGTGGCTCGTCAAGCCTTACAAGCCCATGAACGCCGCATGGCCGAAACCGCTGCGCAAACGGCTTCACTGGAAGAAGTCGCTCGCAGTTCTGCCGCGCGTATCACTGAAGCGCGTAACGCGCATGATGCAACACACGCAGAATTCTTGTCGCTCGCTCCGGCAGATGACCTTCAAACAGAAGTTCAAAAACTGCGTGATGTGCTGAACGGCGAACGCGCCACTTATGCCGAAGCCCGTGCCAAGCATGACGGACTAGAACGCGAAGCCCGTATTCGCGCTGAACGCTTAAAAGCAATTGCAGCCGAGCAAGACCAATGGAACAGCCGCGCCGCGAAAGCCAAAGAACAAACGGGCGCGTTGACTAAGCGTTTAGAAGAAACTGAAATCTCAATTGCTGAGATGAGCCAAATGCCAAAGCAATTGGCCGATCGTCGTTTGACGTTGATGAATACTCTGAGCGAAGCTGAGCAGGGCCGCAAACTGGCGGCAGATGCTTTGGCTACAGCTGAAAATGCTGTGCGTGCCGCCGATCAAGCGTTGCGTATTGCGCAGGAATTAGCTGCTACTTCGCGTGAAGATCATGCGCGTTTAGGGGCCCGCTTGGAAAATTCGTCCAGCCGCCACGAACATTGTATTGCCCGCATTTCTGAAACCTTGATGTGCGAGCCGCACGAGATTTTGGCGAAAGCCGAAGTTGACCCTGAGAAACTGCCTGCTGCAGACGAGATCGAAAAGAAGCTGGTGAGTTTGCGTGAAGATCGTGAACGCCTTGGTGCTGTGAACTTGCGGGCCGACGAAGAAGCCCAAGCAGTTGATGAACAGCTCACCAAAATGAAATCCGAAAAGGACGAATTGGTACAGGCCATCGCCAAATTGCGAGGCGGCATTGGCTCACTTAACAAAGAAGGCCGCCAGCGCTTGCTTGATGCATTCGGCACGGTGAACGACAAATTCGGCGAACTCTTCACCACATTGTTTGGTGGCGGAAAAGCTGAGCTGCAATTGATTGAGTCTGATGATCCGCTGGAAGCCGGCCTCGAAATTCTGGCCAATCCACCGGGCAAGAAGCCAACCACCCTGTCTTTGCTCTCAGGTGGTGAACAAACACTGACAGCGCTCTCGCTGATTTTCGCGGTGTTCCTCACCAACCCATCTCCGATCTGCGTGCTCGACGAAGTTGACGCGCCGCTGGATGATCACAATGTGGAACGCTTCTGCAATCTGCTTGATGCCATGCTTCAACGCACTGAAACCCGTTTCCTCATCATCACCCACCACCCCCTCACCATGGCCCGCATGCACCGCCT
>CAXTKN010000052.1:4091-9768 GCA_964244805.1 uncultured Aestuariivirga sp. | reverse complement strand
ATGAACATCATCTTCGACATCGGCATGGTTCTGATCAAGTGGGATCCGCGTAATCTCTACCGCAAGATGTTCGCCGATGAAGCCAAGATGGAATGGTTCTTGGCCCATGTGTGCACGGGTGCTTGGAACTTGGAGCAAGATCGTGGGCGTTCATTTAGTGATGCTGTAAAACATATTACACCGCATCACCCAGAATATGCCACGGAGATTGGTGCTTATGACACGCGGTGGCACGAGATGATTCCCGGAGTGATTGAGGGCAGCGTTGATATTCTTGAAACGCTGCATAAGAACGGCGCACCGCTTTATGCCATCACCAATTGGAATCAGGACAAGTTCAATGAAACCAAACTGAACTATCCCTTCCTTGGCCTGTTCCGCGACATTGTGGTTTCGGGCGATGAGAAACTGATTAAACCTGACCCTGCGATTTTTGAGCTTTGTTTGAAGCGCAACAAGCTCAAAGCCAATGATTGCCTGTTCATTGATGATTCCGAGAAAAATGTGAAAGGTGCGGAAGCTGTGGGCATGCACGCGCATCATTTTACCTCGCCTGAGAAGCTGCGGGCTGACTTGAAGGAGAGGGGTTTGCTGTAGATTCGCGTGGACTTTTCGACGCAGCATCAAAATCCCCATATTTCTTCAACAATATCAACCCGTTAAAACCCAAGACCAGTGCTTGACACCTAAACGCTCTGTAACTATCAAGAGCGCGCTTTGAGAAACGGCTCTAGGGGGGCTTTTTTCGCAATGGAGAGGCATGAAAAATGGCACGTTCCGGCGACAAGAACCAACCAGAATCACAAGATTCAAAGCTTGGCGATATTTCGAGCCGCTTAGATGAACTTTCCAGCCGTCTTGATGCGGAAAAGAAAGTTCACCAAAAGGCTGAAGCACCGTCAAACAGCATGGGCGCAGCTCAGGATTATTCCAAGGGCTACCGATTGGTCAGCGAGTTTGTCGCTGGCATTTTGGTGGGGGCCGCAGTGGGTTATGGATTGGACCGCTTGTTCAACACATTGCCGCTGTTCATGATAATTTTTCTGATGGTTGGCTTTGGTGCTGGCATTTTGAATATGGCGCGCGCCGCCAACCGGGTTCCGCCCGCTGGCGCAAGACTGAACACGCCGCCTGCGGCAGATGACGATGAAGATGAGGACGACAAATAGTGGCAACCGAAACCGTGGTCAACGATCCAATCCACCAGTTCAGACTGCATAATCTGTTCGACCTTTTTTCAGTGGGCGGGCATCAAATCAGCTTCACCAACTCAGCTCTGTTCATGGCATTGATTGTTCTGTTCATCACCGGCTTCCTGTTGATGGCCGCAAGCAAAGCCGCCATGGTTCCAGGCCGCCTGCAATCGATTGGTGAAATGTGGTATTCAATGATTCACAATATGGTGAACAATGTTCTGGGCAAAGAAGGCATGGCCTTTTTCCCACTGGTGTTCTCGCTGTTCTCATTCGTGTTGATCGCCAACATGCTCGGCATGTTCCCTTATTTCTTCACCGTCACCAGCCATGTGATTATCACCGCCTCGCTTGCACTTTTTGTAGTCGGACTTGTTGTCGTTGTCGGCATTTATAAGCATGGCTTTGGCTGGTTTAAACTTTTTGTGCCACACGGCGTGCCCATTGCTATTTTGCCAATTATTTCGGTCATTGAAATCATTTCATTCTTGTCGCGCCCCATTTCATTAGGCCTTCGTTTGTTTGGCAACATCTTGGCTGGTCACATTGTTTTGAAAGTGTTCGCGGGCTTCGTGGTCAGTATGATCGCAGCAGGTGGCATCATTGCTGTGTCGTCGGTTTTGTCGCTCGGCATGGCCGTGGCGCTCACCGCACTTGAATTTCTTGTGGCCTTTTTGCAGGCCTTCGTCTTCGCCATTTTGACGTGCGTTTATTTGAACGACGCGCTTCATCCAAGTCATTAATCATTAAAGCCACTAACCCATCCAAACATAAACCTCGAGGAGAACTAAAATGGATCCAGTTTCAGCAAAATACATCGGCGCAGGCATTGCATGTCTCGGCATGGGCGGCGCCGGCATCGGCGTGGGCCATATTTTCGGTAACTACTTGGCAGGCGCTTTGCGCAACCCAGCAGCTGCTGGCCAACAGTTCACCAACGCGCTGATCGGCGCTGCTTTGGCCGAAGGCCTTGGCATTTTCTCGCTCGTTGTAGCGCTCGTTCTGCTGTTCGTTAAGTAAGCAATTCGAACACTCTCAATCGGGCTGGCCCAACAGGGCTGGCCCAATACCCTATTTGAGGCTTGATAATGGCAACAACCGAAACCACGGAAAGCACAGGCGCTGAAGGCGGCCACGAAAGTGGCGTTTTTCCACCGCTTGACGCAACTTCATTTCCATCACAGCTGTTCTGGTTGGTGATTTTCTTTGGTGCGCTTTATCTTTTGATGAGCCGCATGGTTTTGCCAAAGCTCGGTGCCATTCTTGCAACGCGTAAAGGCCAGATTGATGGTGACATCGCGCGCGCTCAGGCGTTGAAAGATGAGACCGAAGCAGCCGTGAAACATTATGAAAAAGCTTTGGCTGATGCAAAAGCCAACGCCAATGATATTGCCCGCGACACGAAAGCAAAAGTGACAGCGGAAATTGATGGCGAGCAATCCGTTTTGGATGGTGAGCTTGCAAAGAAAATTAAAGACGCCGAAGCCCGCGTTGCCAAAGCTAAAGCCAAGGCGATGGAATCAGTTGAGTCAATTGCTGGTGAATCGGCAGCTGATATTGTGGCCAGCTTAACTGGCGGCAAAACCACTAAAACAGCCGTGGCCAAAGCCATTGCTGGCATCAAGCGCTAGGAGAATATGATGTTTGATCAAACCTTCTACGCCCTCGTTGCACTCGTCATTTTCTTGGGCATTGTGTTTTATGCAGGTGCCCACAAGAAAGCCGGTGCTGCACTTGATAACCGCGCCAACCTGATCGCCAAGGAACTGGCCGATGCCAAGAAATTGCGCGTGGATGCTGAAAAGCTGCTGGCTGATTATAAGCAAAAGCGCGTAGATGCCGAAAAAGAAGCGGCCAACATTATCGCCCAAGCCAAAACCGATGCGGTGACTTACGCCGAAGAGGCCCGCAAAAAGCTAACCGAAACCATCGCGCGCCGCACCAAGCAAGCCGAGCAGAAGATTGCGCAGGCTGAAGCGGCTGCGACCAAAGACGTGCGTTCGATTGCAACTGATCTAGCTGTGAATGCTGCCACAAAGTTGATCGCCGAACAGAAGTCAGGTGCGAAGTTGATTGCGGAATCAATTGCTGCGGTTAAGTCGCGGTTGAATTAAGCAAACAAACATAGAGTTTAAAACCCGGCTTTGTGGCCGGGTTTTTTATGCGCTGTTGAAGCGTTCGCCCGTCCATGGGTTAAAAGTTGAAACGCCGCTCATGACAAAAGGGCTTTGGTACCTTGTCACGACAATCAGCTCATTTTCTGCGGCCAGTGCAGCAATCAGCATATCTGTTTCCGGAGAATAGCGATGGTTCTTTTTCATGTGGGCTGACAATATTCGCCACCGTAACAACACACCTTCCGTCACCTTCAACATACGACCCTGCATCCAAGGTCGGATCGTTTCAGCTATCCATTGTTTCAGCAGGTGACGTTTCGTGAGATCCTCAGTGAGTTCAGCTCCGAAGGTGAGTTCGGCCATGTTCACTTCAGAGGTGTAAAGCAGCGATACCTCTTGCGCACTAACCCAATTCATTACGTTTTGCGACCGATTTGATTTTCTTGTCTCGGAGATGACATTTGTGTCGAGTAAATACCCAGTCATTCAATCAATCTTCAAACTTGATGTCGCGGTCATGACTGGCAGCAGGTCGCTCAGGCAAGTCAAAATCAAGTGGTGGACCAGCCGAAAGTGATTTCACAAAATCCGCGCCTGTCATTCCCGAAAAGTCAATTTTGTTTTGAGTAATCGCTGAAACTATTACTGCGGGTGCGCCATGAATTGTAACGGTCTGTGGACCTTCCGTTTGGGTTAAGCGTACAAGTTCACTGAACTTTGCTTTGGCTTCTTGTAGAGGCCAGACGCGCGAATGATGGTTCATACCGGGAAACTCCAATTCTGACTAGTCAGAATTGAGGAAAAAGTCAAACCATCCTGGCCTGGGCCCGCTCAAGATTTGCATGACTTTGAAATCATACGCGCCCCGCATGCATCCGACTGTATAGGGAAAATCGGCGGTGGCGTGATAGTGATACATGCTCGCGATCTTTCCGTCCCAGATAATTCCATGCGTGTGGCCATGGCATTCGTCGAGGTCTTTGCTGTCAAGAATTTTGCCACCTTCGCCCGCCATGCCAAAAATGCCAAAGCCGTCGACGGCGTAACCAAGCAATGCCGAATGCCCATCGGAGCGATGTTTGTCTTCGATGCAACCACTTAAGTTATGATAGTGATAGACACCCGTGACTTGCGGATGACCATTGCAGCTGTCTTGCGCTTCGTGGGCGGGTGCATCACGGCCTGGAGCATCAATGGCGCTGAACAGCGAAACCCCGCTCAACATGATGCCAACCGCGCCCGGTGCGCAGCCAGCGTGAGCAACCAATGTCGGATTGGCTGGTAGCGAAAAACTAAATTGCTGTTTCTTGATTGCGTTGGGATTGCGGTCGAATTTATAAGCCTCTGTATCTTGCGCAATTGGATAAACACCCGTGCCATGTTCGGGCAAATCATTGCTGGTGAACACACGCCTGTCACCTTCAACTGTGATTTTAAATTCATGCGGCCAATGCACATTGCCTGGAACTACAGCCTTTTTCGTTGCATCCCAAGTCTTGCCGTCGGCGTTGAGCCAAGGTCCATCCTTGAACGCTCCACCTGCATTTGCCTCAATATGGCAGGGCCAGATGTAGCCTGATTTAGGCGCATCGGATTTCAGATTGTCGCCCAAAGGAAGTTTCTTTAAATCATGGGCAAGCGCACAAGTCGCGTACAAAATCCCAAACGTGACGAAAGATAATTTCAGCATTCGAAACTCCGGTCATTAACCCAATGACGTCTTCGAGCAACCAATCCGTCGCAAACTTAAACTATGACGTTCTTTCTTGTAATCTGACCCAAAAGATTTTCAGTCGAAAATGCGTCGTTCAATTGTACCTCAGTCATCAACCCTCGCGCCAAAACAACGGCGCGCAAGGATTGACCCGTTTTCAGCGCTTCCTTGGCCACCTCACTAGCAGTGGCATAGCCCACATAGGGATTGATTGCTGTCACGGCCACCAACGAGTGCTCGAGCAAATATTTGCAGCGCTCGGCGTCGGCTTCAATTCCAACCACACATTTTTTGCGCAGCACCTTCATGCCGCGGGTCAGCATGCGCATTGATTGTAAAATATTGAGAACAATAACCGGCTCCATCGCATTAAGCTGAAGCTGGCCTGCTTCAGCCGCCATTGTCACTGTCAGATCATTGCCGATCACTTGATATGCGATCTGATTGATAACCTCTGGCATAACCGGATTTACCTTGCCCGGCATAATTGAAGACCCAGCTTGGACAGCAGGCAGCCTGATTTCACCGAAGCCAGCCCGTGGCCCACTGTTGAGTAAGCGCAGATCATTGCAGATTTTTGATAGCTTCACGGCAACTCGTTTCAACACACCGGAAAATGTAACGAACGCGCCCATGTCAGAGGTGGCTTCAAT
>CAXTKN010000052.1:2077-3991 GCA_964244805.1 uncultured Aestuariivirga sp. | reverse complement strand
TCATGAAATTCAATTGCCTTTTCGAGAAAGGCGGCCTTAAGCGCCAACAATTCATTGATCAATGCGGGACAGGCACGAACCATGGTGAGACGCGCCGCAGTTGGATAAACATCATTGGTTGATTGCGAAAGATTCACATGGTCATTTGGATTGACGAGTTCATAAAGACCCGCGGGCTTTTGCAATTCACGCAATGCGATGTTCGCAATCACCTCATTGGCATTCATGTTAGTCGACGTGCCCGCACCGCCTTGCAACATATCGACGATGAACTGGTCATTTGCCTCGCCAGCGATCACCCGGTCGCAAGCGCGTAATATCGCTTGGCCAATGCGTTGATCGAGTTCACCCAGCTCAATATTCGTTTGCGCTGCCGCTTTTTTGACCATGCCAAGCGATTGAATGAGATCTGGATAGTCTCGAAGCAACATGCCCGTGATTGGAAAATTGGATGCAGCGCGCGCCGTGTGAACACCGTAATAAACATCACTCGGAAGCTCAACACTTCCCAATGAGTCAGTTTCGATTCGAGTTGTGGCCATCTTACTCAGCCGCCTCTAAATACTCTTCTATCGGCGGGCATGTGCACATCAAATTGCGATCCCCATAAACATTGTCGACGCGCGCGACAGTCGGCCAATATTTATCGTTGGTGTAACCTTTAAGCGGAAAAAAGGCTTGTTCCTTTGAATAAGGATGTTTCCATTCACCAAACAACTCCCCATGTGTGTGTGGCGCATTCTTCAACACATTATCCAATTTATCAGCGCGGCCATGTTCGACATCAGAAATCTCACCCGCAATAGAAATCATCGCATCACAAAACCGATCAAGCTCGCGTTTGGCTTCAGATTCAGTGGGCTCGATCATCAATGTATCAACCACAGGAAAACTCATGGTTGGCGCGTGGAAGCCGTAATCAGCAAGGCGTTTGGCTACATCGTCCACGGTGATGCCCGCCCGTTCTTTCATCCAGCGTAAATCGATAATGCACTCATGCGCCACATGGCCCGTTGAACTTGTGTAAAGCACCGGAAAATGCGGGTTTAAACGCTTGGCCATATAGTTGGCACTCAGAATGGCAATCTTGGTTGCTTGCGTTAAGCCTTCGCCACCCATCATCGCGATATACATCCATGAAATCGGCAGGATCGAAGCCGAGCCCCAAGGTGCCGCAGACACCGCATGTTTCTTGCGTTTATCTATCGGAACAATGCCATGCCCTGGCAGATGCGGCTTCAAATGCGCGCGCACCCCTATTGGCCCCATGCCCGGCCCGCCACCACCATGTGGAATGCAAAAGGTTTTATGCAAATTCATATGGCATACATCAGCGCCAAGTTCTGCAGGCCGCATCAAGCCGACTTGAGCGTTGAGGTTGGCACCATCCAGATAAACTTGGCCACCATTGTCGTGAATGATTTTACAAATGTCGATGATTGAGTCTTCAAAAACGCCATGAGTTGAAGGATAGGTGATCATCAATGCAGCAAGGTTTGAGCTGTTGGCTTTAGCTTTGGCTTCCAGATCAACGACGTCCACATTGCCGTGCGCATCACAAGCCACGACAACAATCTTCATGCCACACATTGCGGCAGAGGCGGGGTTAGTGCCATGGGCAGAAGTCGGTATCAAACATACATCGCGATTTTTGCCGCTATGCGCATCATGATAACCTCGGATCGCAAGCAACCCCGCAAACTCACCTTGGCTGCCAGCATTGGGCTGCAACGAAACCGCGTCAAAGCCTGTTATTTCACACAACATTTTTTCAAGATCGTCGAACAACTCGGCATAGCCCTTGGCTTGTTCAACAGGTGCAAAGGGATGCATGTGTCCAAAATTCCGCCATGTAACGGGGATCATTTCACTGGCTGCATTAAGCTTCATGGTGCACGAGCCAAGTGCGATCAT
>CAXTKN010000052.1:0-1977 GCA_964244805.1 uncultured Aestuariivirga sp. | reverse complement strand
ATATGTTGTTCGCGCGTTTGCAAAGCCATGCGCAAGGCACGGTTGCCCTTGGCATCAATTGAAACGCCAATCAGCCGCCCCGGCATCACGCGCTTATATTCGTCTTTTGTCGCGAAGAACGCCGCGTGTGGCCCGCCATAACCCATCGGCACACCAAAGCGCTGTGCCGAACCCAAGGCAATATCAGCGCCCATTTCACCAGGAGATTTGAGCAGCGCCAATGCCAGCAAATCCGAAGCCACAATTGCCAATGCGCCAGCCCCATGCAGGTCAGAAATTGCAGAAGTGAAATCACGCAACTGCCCTGATGATCCAGGATATGAGAACAGAGCAGCAAAAACCTTGGCCGGTTTCAAATCTACAAGCGGATCGCCGATTTCAATCTCAATTCCAAATCCACGCGCTCGTGTTTGCAACACAGCAATGGTTTGTGGGTGCGTATCAGCATCAACATAGAATACTGAAGCTGATGATTTTGCCACTCGCTTGGCCATGACCATGGCTTCAGCCGCCGCCGTTGCTTCATCAAGAAGAGAAGCATTGGCAATTTCCATGCCCGTCATATCGACAACCATTTGCTGATAATTCAGCAGCGCTTCTAATCGGCCTTGGCTAACCTCGGCTTGGTAGGGCGTGTAAGCTGTGTACCAGCCCGGGTTTTCCAATACATTGCGCAGGATAACATTTGGCGTGATCGTGCCATAATATCCCATGCCGATCATTGATGTGAAAACTTGATTCTTCTCCGCCACCTTGCGTAAATGTGAAAGTGCCTCGCGCTCGCTCATCGCAGGGCGTAATTCCAAAGCCCGCTTGGAACGGATTTTTGCAGGCACAGCCTTGTTGATGAAATCATCAAGCGACGTTGCACCTAGTTCTTTAAGCATCGCAGCGGTGTCAGAAGCAGAAGGGCCGATGTGGCGGGCAATAAAATCGGTCGTCATGTCTTACCCCACAAACTTATCGTAAGCAGCTTTATCCATCAGCTTTGAAAGCTCATCAGGCTTGGCGAGCTTCACTTTAAAAAACCACGCTTCGCCTTCTGCATCACGGTTGACCAATGCGGGGTCTCCGGTCAACTCAGTGTTGATCGCAACAATCTCGCCAGATACTGGCACGTAGATTTCACTGGCGGCCTTCACACTTTCAACCACAGCAATGGAAGCATCGCACACAACCTGAGCGCCAATTTTTGGCAGTTCAACAAACACCACATCGCCCAATTGTTCTTGCGCGTGGTTGGTGATTCCGATGGTGGCCACATCGCCTTCAACAGTTACCCACTCGTGATCTTTTGAAAAAACTTTGTTCATAGCGGTCCCTTTAACGTTTGAAATTGTTTGGAATGAAAGGAAGTTTTATAATTTGTGCGGGCAAGGCTTGGCCGCGGACGATGAGGTTCACTTTAGTGCCCACATCGGCAAAGGCCGTTTCAACATAACCCATGGCAATCGGCCCGTTCACCGTGGGGCCAAAGCCACCTGATGTGATCACGCCAATTTTTCGACCGTCAGCATTTTGAATTTCAGTACCATCGCGGGCAGGGGCGCGGCCATCTGGTTTAATGCCGACGCGCTTGCGCAAAACGCCTTGAGCCAATTCGCGTTGCACACGGGCGGCACCGATAAAGCCGCCTTCTTCGCGGCGTCTTTTAGCTATTGACCACAACAAGCCCGCTTCATTGGGCGACGTGTTTTCATCAAGCTCATGACCATACAAACAAAGCCCTGCCTCAAGCCGCAATGAATCGCGCGCACCCAAACCAATGGGCCGCACCAAATCATCCGCCATCAACAAATCCCAAAGCCTGCCTGCATCTTTGGCAAAAACCGAAAGCTCAAATCCATCTTCGCCAGTGTAGCCAGTGCGGGCGATAAAAGCGGGGTTTTTAAAAATTAAAGCTCTAGAATGACCGAAATTCCTCAACTGACTCAGGTCGATATCGACAAATTGTTGCAGATGACGAACGGTTTCTGG
>CAXTKN010000051.1:10868-12864 GCA_964244805.1 uncultured Aestuariivirga sp. | reverse complement strand
TTGTGTAGGAAACCCCAAATCAGGGTTCCCCGCACATGCCAAAACGCACCGACATCAAATCCATCCTCATTATCGGGGCGGGACCGATTATTATCGGCCAGGCGTGCGAGTTTGATTATTCCGGCACCCAGGCGTGCAAGGCGCTGAAAGCCGAGGGTTACCGCATTATTCTGGTGAACTCGAACCCCGCCACCATCATGACCGACCCTGATTTGGCCGATGCTACTTACATCGAGCCGATCACGCCAGAGGTTGTCGCCAAGATTATCGAGAAAGAACGCCCTGACGCACTGCTGCCCACCATGGGCGGGCAAACGGCTTTGAACACGGCATTGTCGCTCAACAAAATGGGCATCCTCGAAAAATTCGGCGTGGAATTGATCGGCGCAAAAGCCGAAGCCATCGACATGGCAGAAGACCGCGAGCTGTTCCGCGAAGCCATGAAGCGCATTGGTCTCGAAACCCCGCGCTCACGCCTTGCCAATGCATCGAATGCCAAGGATGCCGATAAAGAAGCCTATGCTTCTGGCAAGGCCAGCGCTGCTGATGCAGTTGCGTTTGAAAAACTTTGGGCTGAGGGCGAAGCTGAACGCCTCAAGAAATATCGCAACCGCGCCATGGTTGAAGCTTTTGAGGCCATGCTTGAAATCGGCCTGCCCTGCATTATCCGCCCATCCTTCACACTTGGCGGCACGGGCGGCGGCATTGCTTATAACCGCGACGAATTTTTGGACATTGTGGAAAAGGGCTTAGACGCCTCCCCCACCGCTGAAGTTCTGATTGAAGAATCCGTGCTCGGCTGGAAAGAATATGAGATGGAAGTGGTGCGCGATAAGGCGGATAACTGCATTATCATTTGCTCCATCGAAAATATCGATCCGATGGGCGTGCACACGGGCGACTCCATCACCGTGGCTCCGGCCCTCACACTGACTGACAAAGAATATCAAATCATGCGCAACGCCTCAATCGCAGTGCTGCGCGAGATTGGCATTGAAACCGGCGGCTCTAACGTGCAGTTCGGCGTGAACCCGGCGGATGGCCGCTTGGTGGTGATTGAAATGAACCCGCGCGTGTCGCGCTCATCGGCACTTGCATCAAAGGCCACGGGCTTTCCAATCGCCAAGATCGCGGCAAAGCTCGCCGTGGGTTACACACTGGATGAATTAGCCAATGACATTACAGGCGGTGCAACACCTGCTTCGTTTGAACCGACCATTGATTATGTGGTCGTGAAAATTCCGCGCTTTGCGTTCGAAAAATTCCCAGGCTCTAAACCTTATCTCACCACGGCGATGAAGTCAGTCGGTGAAGTGATGGCCATTGGCCGCACCTTCCAAGAGTCCATGCAGAAAGCATTGCGCGGATTAGAAACTGGCCTGTCAGGTTTTGATGAAGTTGAGATCGAAGGCATTGGCGAAGGCGATGATAAAAACGCCATTCGCGCGGCACTGGGCCAACCCACACCAGACCGTTTGTTGAAAATTGCGCAGTCGTTCCGCCACGGTGCAACTGTTGAACAAATCTTTGCGTCTTGCAAATATGAGCCATGGTTCTTGCGTCAAATTCAAGACATTGTGGAGACCGAAAAACGAATCCAAAACAAAGGCTTGCCTAAGGACGCTCAGAACTTACGCAAACTGAAAGCCATGGGCTTTTCGGATAAGCGCTTGAGCACACTTGCCCGCATGTCCGAAGCCAAAGTGGCAAGCTACCGAGCCAAACTCAAAGTGCATCCAGTGTTCAAACGCATCGACACATGCGCCGCCGAATTCGCATCGCCGACAGCTTATATGTATTCGACTTATGAGATCGGTTTAGCCGGTCACGATGGCAATGAAGCGCGACCATCAGATAAGCAAAAGATCATCATTTTGGGCGGCGGGCCAAACCGCATCGGCCAAGGTATCGAGTTTGATTACTGCTGCTGCCACGCGTGCTTTGCACTGCATGATGCAGGTTATGAATCCATCATGGTCAATTGCAATCCTGAAAC
>CAXTKN010000051.1:8219-10768 GCA_964244805.1 uncultured Aestuariivirga sp. | reverse complement strand
GTGCTGGGTGGCCGCGCCATGGAAATCGTCAAGGACGATGCAGGCCTGCAACGCTACATCACCGAAGCTGTGGTGGTGTCCGGTGACTCGCCCGTATTGATTGACTCCTATCTAAGCAACGCTATCGAAGTCGATGTTGATGCGATCTGCGACGGCAAGGATGTTTTCATCGCAGGTGTGATGGAGCACATCGAAGAGGCCGGCATTCACTCTGGTGATAGCGCTTGCTCTCTGCCGCCATATTCGCTCAAAGCACCAATTATCGCCGAGCTTGAAGTGCAAGCCAAGAAACTGGCTCTCGCACTCAATGTGGTGGGCCTGATGAACGTGCAATTCGCCGTGAAGGACGACGAGATTTACATTCTCGAAGTGAACCCACGCGCCTCACGCACCGTGCCGTTCGTGGCCAAAGTGATCGGCGAACCCGTTGCCAAAATCGCCTCGCGCGTGATGGCAGGCGAGAAGCTGGCCAGCTTCAAGTTGAAAAACAAGAAGTTCTCGCATATTGCTGTAAAAGAAGCAGTTTTTCCGTTTAATCGCTTTCCCGGTGTTGATGTTTTACTAGGCCCAGAAATGCGCTCCACAGGCGAAGTCATGGGCCTCGATAAAACCTACGACATGGCATTTGCCAAAGCCCAATTGGGCGCAGGCATGCGCATGCCTCTAAGTGGCACGGTGTTTGTTTCTGTGAAGGAACCAGACCGCGCCAAGGTTTTATCGTCAGTCAAAAAACTCGTCGAACTCGGCTTCCACATCAAATCATCAGGCGGCAACCACGCTTATTTTGAGAGCAAAGGTGTAGCCACCACCAAGATCAATAAAGTTTTGGAAGGACGCCCACATATCGTGGACGCGATCAAGAACGGTGACATTCAGTTGGTGTTGAACACCACCGAAACCCGCTCATCTGAATCCGATTCAAAATCAATCCGCCAAACTGCTGTGATGCAGAAGGTGCCATACTACACCACCCTGCCCGGCATCATCAGCGCCACCAAAGCGATTGCGGCCATGAAGGCCGACAAGATTGAAGTGCGGCCGTTACAGGATTATTTTAAGTAAGAGTTGTGGTCTATGCTATTACTTTAACGCGCGGCCTTTGTTTGCCGATCGCACAGCCACCTGAAACGCGGCAAGTAGTCCGCCCGATTCAGACCTACCCAACTCCAGCTTGCTGCCATAATTTTCGAGCAACGCTTCAACAATGGATAAGCCCAGTCCACTGCCTTGCACTTTCTCGTCAAGCCTGACACCGCGTGACAATACATGGGTTTGTTGATCACCGCTGATACCGGGGCCATCATCTTCAACACTGACTGATGCATGAGTGCCATCGACAACGACTCGCGAAACAACAGAACTCCTGGCCCATTTGCGAGCGTTATCGATCAAGTTGCCCATGACTTCGGCAAAGTCTTCGGCATTCATGGAAAGAGAAATATTTTCGGGGCCAATGACTTGATAAGAAATCTCAGAGGCTTGCGGAAGTTTTTTCAGCGTCTCAATGATGGACCGGAACTCCACCAATGGCAAAACACCAGAACCAATCGATGCGCCATCACCTTGCGCCCGAGCCTTTGCGAGTTCACGCTCCACATGGCGATGCATGATGCGCAGATGTCCGCGCATGGCTTCGGCATTCTCACCATGACCACCACGTGCCAATAAATCAGCTTGTCCCGCCAGTGCCGCAATCGGCGTTTTCAACCCATGTGCCAAATCACCCGCTTGCCTGCGCGCGCGTTCAAGATTGCGGCGTTGCATGGCTAGTGTGGCATTTATTTCTTCAGCCAGCGGCATCACCTCAGTTGGAACACCTGATGTTTCAACATGATCGCTCACCCCGCTGCGTACGCGTTCAATATCGCGGCGCATCGCTTCGAGAGGTTTCAAACCATAATAGATTTGCGCCGCCGCAGCTGCCACAATGGCCAAGAATGCCAATCCCAAAGCAGTGGCTAGTGTGCGCACGAGATCGGCATGATCGGCCGCCAGCACGCGCGTATCTTGCGATACGGTCAATAGATAGTGGTGTTTAACATCAGTCTTATCGCGCTTTGTTACTGCTCTGCTCATACCTACAAGTTCAATGCCCTTCGGCCCATTGATGGGCGTCAAAGCAAAATTTGTGACTGCGTGATTTTCAGATAGATCAAATGTCTGATCCCACATTGATCGAGAACGCAAAGGAGGTTTACCCTCTTCATCCACTTCCCAATAAAGTCCTGACAGCGGGCGTTCATAACGCGGGTCTGATAGATCAGAATCCAGCGCTGGAGTGTTATCATCCTTCACGATCAGATGTGCAGCCAACTGATCAAGCTGTTGCGAAAGATTCTCGCGCAATCGGCTTTCAACCTGGCGTTCAAAAAGATTGGCAATCAGAAATCCGATAAAGGCCAAGGTGAGCAAAGCCGAAAGAGCTGCAGCCGCCATCAAACGCAAGCGTAAAGAATGAGCGTTCAAGCCGACTTGTCTGGAATAAAATAGCCAGCCCCTTTGCGAGTTTCAATCAGTCCAGCGCCTAAGCGTTTGCGCACGCGGCCAAT
>CAXTKN010000051.1:0-8119 GCA_964244805.1 uncultured Aestuariivirga sp. | reverse complement strand
GTTTTCGACAAAATTGACAAAATATAAACCACTACGCCATGGCGCTTTTTAAGCCGCGCTTCCAGCAAATCACCCGGCACCGTTTTTTGTACTTCGATCAATATTTCAGCCAAAGGTCGGGCGCTGCCGTTCTTGACGAGGCCTAAGGCATATTCATGTTCGCCAGCTTCATCGTGGCCCGGAATTTCACTGGCTTCTTCATCTGCTAAAACAGGTGTCACGACAGCGCAAAGCAATAGCGCACCCCAAAGGGAGCGGCGCGAGAGTGCTGCCGATTGTGTTTTCATCATGATAACCTAACTAGCAGAATGTCAGCTGACAAGCGGCTGAAACGCCCTGTCAGCCAGCTCCCATCCCACTTGGTGCAAGTTCTCAGTCGTTGGCAACACAAAAGCCATCTTAACTTTTATGGGAAACAAACATGGATCATGTAACATCACGTCGTAAATTCAGCATTATGGCTTTGGGCCTTGCTACAGGTGGATTGGCTATCGCAACAATCGCTTCACCGGCAATGGCTTTCAAAGTGAATGTGCCCGGTGGCGAAGGCAATGAGGGTGCTGAGGGCCCTGAGCATGAAGGCATAGAAGGTGGCGAACACAAAGGCCGCCACCGGCTTCGCAAGCATAAGAAGAATTAAACTGCAGTAAAGCCGTTATCCACAAACAAGTGCGTGCCGTTTACAAAACTGGCTTCATCGGAAGCCAAGAACAAAGCGGCGCGCGCCACTTCTTCTGGCTCGCAAATTCGTCCCTGTAATACGGCTAATCCAGCTTCAGAGACATCAACGCCAAGTGCTTGTAATTCCTTAACTTCTCTAATTCCATGAGGCGTTTTCACAAAGCCAGGGCAAACAGCATTGCATCTGATCCCCCGTTCGCGAAATTCAACCGCGATAGCCCGGGCAAATTGGTGGCAAGCCGCCTTGGTCGTGCAATAGGCGACCTCCATCGGTGTGGCAGCGATAGCTGAAATTGATGACGTGCAGACGATTGAACCACCACCCGCTGCTATCATTTGTGGCAGCACGGCTTTGGTCATCAGATACATGCTTTTAACATTCACATCGGTCAGCCAATCCCATTCCTCCTCGGTTGTTTCGAGAAACGGCTTGATTACAATTGTGCCAGCATGATTGAATAGGACATTGATAACGCCAAGAGCCGCTTGCACTTCGGCCACTGCCTTATTCACTTCAACGGCAGATGATACATCTGCGACAGCAAACATCGCATGGCCACCTGCTGCTTTGATCTCTGCAACAGTTGCTGTTGCAGCTTCGAGATTTCTGTCGACGATACCAACTTTTGCACCCTCAGCCGCAAACAACCTTGAAGCGGCACCGCCCATGCCCGTGGCCCCACCTGAAATGAGAGCCACTTTTCCCTGTAACCGTCCAACCATCGTCAAATCTCCCTGATTTGCCTCTATATGACAACGCAAATCCGCCCCAAGCAACCAAAAACATGAGTAATATCCACTTCTTATCGTCACACTTGAAATTTGGCAATGTTTAGGGCATCTTATGTCTCTGCCCGGCCTCGATTGCTTCACAGCAATTGCCGGGTGTTATTTTTCCTTAAATTTGGAAGCTAAAGGACTATTCGAAAAGCCATGGAAAAAGTGCCAATGACCGAACAAGGCTATGCCACGATGTTAGAGGACGTAAAGTTCATGAAATCGGTGGAGCGCCCGCGCATCATTAAAGCGATTGAAGAAGCACGCGCCCATGGCGATTTGTCAGAAAACGCAGAATATCATGCCGCTAAAGAAGCCCAAGGCTGGAACGAAACCAAGGTTCAAGAACTTGAAGATCGGCTGTCTCGCGCCGAAGTGATCGACCCAACTAAACTTTCGGGCGAAACTGTTATGTTCGGTGCCAAGCTTACGTTGATTGACGAAGATACTGAAGCTGAAGTGAAATACCAGATCGTGGGCGATTTCGAAGCCGACGTTAAACAAGGCCGCATTTCAATTTCTTCGCCAATCGCACGCGCACTCATTGGCAAGAAAAAAGGCGATAGCATTGAAGTGAACACACCCGGTGGCGGCAAGTCTTATGAAATTGTGAAGGTGCAGTGGAAGTAGGGCCTGATTATTTTCAACTCTGTCTATCTTGTCATTCCCGCCGATGCGGGAATGATTGTTTTGGAGAGCGCCGATGAAACTACGACATATTTTACCGTTGACTCTCTTTCTCGCAAATTCAGCTCAAGCCACTGTTTTTCTTGAAGATAAAACTTGGACAGAACTTCGAGATGAGGTGAAAGCAGGATCAACTACTATCATCATTCCGATCGGTGGAACTGAGCAAAACGGGCCTGCCATGGCACTCGGCAAACACAATTTCCGTGTGAAATTTCTCGCCGAAAAAATTGCCACCAAATTTGGAAATACAATGGTTGCACCAACAATTGCATATGTGCCCGAAGGCAATATTGATCCACCAGAAGCACATATGAAATTTCCTGGCACGATTTCAATTTCAGATAAAACCTTTGAAGATATGCTAGCCTCAGCAGCTAGAAGTATGAAGCATGCTGGCTTTAAAACCATCGTGCTCATCGGTGATCATGGCAGCTATCAAAGCGACCTCACAATTGTGGCTGACAAACTGAATGCCGAATGGAAAGGCAGTGCGAGTGTATTTGCTGATCGTGAGTATTACAATATCAGTCAACATCAATATGTTGATGCTCTGAAAGCAAATGGTGCAAAAGAATCTGAAATCGGAACGCATGCCGCACTGGCTGATACATCTCTGATGTTAGCCGTCGACACCAGTAAAGTGCGAAGCGATAAAATTGCCAACGGTCCAAAACTTGGTAGCGCCGACGGAGTCTATAATGGTGACCCCAAAAACGCTTCGGCCAAATTTGGGCAACTGGGGATTGACCTGATCGTGGATGGAACGGTAGAGGCAATCAAGAAATTCACGGCAACACATTAATCGAAAAGATATTCATGACCAAATTCTTGGCCACTGCTCTCCTCTTGCTGACGACCAGCTTGGTTGCACAACCAGCATTAGCGACTGACGTTAAAAAACATCATACACCAAAGAAGTTTGTGATGAAGCTTCTGCACAAGAAACGTGTCACTGTTAAAAAACTCAAGGACAGAAACATTTTCGCGAAACCTGCGCGAAAAATGCATGTGATGAAACACATGTTACCGACGATACCGTTGCCGGTGCATGAACCGAGTGTTTTGCCAGCATCAGCCGAAACACCAAAATCCTACACCGATACCACCAATGTCTATGCTGAAACGGGATCAAACAAATTAGACTTTGCATTAGTCAACGCCCTGCCCCGTGTCTATGTGCCAAACCATGCGTCAGATAGCGTGACTGTCATTAATGCTACGACCAAGCAAGTCGTGGAAACCTATAAAGCTGGCCGCGGACCTCAACACATTATTCCGTCATGGGATAAGAAAACTTTGTGGGTGGCTAATAACGCTGACCATTCCACAAAAGGTTCGATGACACCCATTGATCCGTGGACTGGAAAGGCGGGAGCGCCAATCGTCGTCGATGATCCCTATAATATGTATTTCATGCCAGATGGCTCATCGGCCGTGATCGTTGATGAAGCTTACCGCCAGCTTGATTTCCGCGATCCTCAAACGATGCAAATACAGGCAAAATTACCTTTGCCTGAATGCCAAGGCGTAAACCACGCAGATTTCGCTGCTGATAGTTCATATGCCATTTTTACCTGCGAATTTGGTGGTGGTGCATTGGCCAAGGTCGATCTTAAAAACAAGAAGCTCCTTGGCATTTTGCATTTTTCAAAAAAAGGCATGCCACAAGACATTCGTCTTTCTGCAGATGGCAAAACATTTTACGTGGCCGATATGATGAATGACGGCGTATTCACAATTGATGGCGATAAATTTGTCGAAACCGGTTTTTTCGAAACCGGCAAAGGCACACATGGTTTCACCGTCAGCCGAGATGGCAAGAAACTTTATATTTCGAACCGTGGATCACACAACATGGTGAGCGGCCCAAAAGGCCCAGGCAGCGTTTCAGTTCTTGATTTTGCATCGGGGAAAATCGAAACTACTTGGCCCATCCCCGGTGGCGGCAGCCCAGACATGGGCAATGTAAGTGTTGATGGCAAAACGCTTTGGCTTTCGGGCCGATTTGACCACGAAGTTTATGCGATCAACACCGCAGATGGTTCCGTAATAAAAGTGCCGGTGCAGTTAGAACCGCATGGCTTAACGGTGTGGCCGCAGCCAGGCCGCTATTCACAAGGTCATACCGGGAATATGCGCTAAAGCGGTTGTTAACGCCCGATTAATGAATAGGCTTGCATCAAGATCGCATGAAATTGCGATTCTCATTTTCGGTTTTGCTGCTCGCTTTTTTAGCGAGTGAAGTTGCTGCTGGCACAAGTGCAAAACCTAGTTGCAGCATCACTGACCAAATAACCACAGGCGCGATTGACGTGGCCGCTGATGCCATCAAAACCCGGCTGTCGCGCGTGCCCTCAACAGGCACAATTGAAATTGCTTTTGCACCCTATCCCCAGCGGTCAGCCGAAAGGCTCGTCAAAAAAATTATCGATACGGCACAGACCAGTGTCGTGATCGCAGCATATCAAATGACGTCCAAGCCGATTGCAGACTCGCTGTGCAGCGCCGCGGCGCGTGGCGTGGCCGTGACCGCTGTACTCGATCAAAAATCCAATCCACATGGTTTAGGCAATTCGAAGCGCGACTATCTTTTGAACTGCGGTGTTTATGTTCGCGCCGATGCCCGCTATCCCATCATGCATGATAAATTCATCGTCGTAGATAGCGCGCATGTTGAAACTGGCTCATTTAATTATTCCTTCGCGGCGGCCGAGCGCAACGCCGAAAATGCTATTGTCATGTGGAACAACCCATTGATGGCAGAGCAATATCAAAATGAGTTTGAGCGTCTATTTAACGAGGCGAAGGAATAACTTGTTTCACGCTCCAAAGCACTAGCCCAGCACATAGTCCCCAGAACGCAGCACCCACACCATAGAGGCTAAAGCCTGATGCAGTGACAAGAAACGTAACCAGCGCCGCCTCGATATCTTTGGGCTCCTTCATCATCGCCGTCATGCCGCCCATCAACGGCCCAAACAGTGCCAAACCTGCGATGGCCATCACCAATTCCTTAGGCAAAGCGCCGAGAATTTGTACAAAGCTCGCAGCCGCCAAGCCGATCAACCCATACATCACAAAATATGGAAACATGATTTTCCAGCGTTGCGCCGGATCCGGATGCGCATCGGGCCCCGTTGCCAGCGAGGCGGTGATCGCCGCCATATTCACAGCATGGCCACCAAAAGGCGTCATCAGAATCGAGGCAATGCCTGTGGTAATCAGCGCTCCACTGACTGGAGGTTGATAGCCCGCCGCACGCACCACAGCAAAGCCCGGCAAATTTTGCGAGGCCATGGTTACCAGATAAAGCGGCACACCCATGCCAATTATCGCATGCCACTCAAATTTCGGCACATCAAACGTCAGTGGCGTGATGCCTAATGCGCAACACGCAGCTCCCATGCCGCCGCCCCAATAGGCTAAAGCTAAACCCAGCACAGTAATCACTGGCACGGCATAAAGCGGCAGAAAAATCCGCAAGGCAAAAAACGCCAATATCAAAGGCAGCACTAACCATGGTGCAGCAATACTGGCCGCAGGCACTTTCAAAACATAAGTCACCAAAACCCCCGCCAACATTGCTGCAGCAATGGCAGGCGGCATTTTTTCAATGGCGCGTTCGAGAGGCTTCACCAATCCGGTGATCACCATTAAAACGCCAGACACCACAAATGCGCCCAATGCAGTTTGATAGGTGATGCCCGCTGCACTGCTGGCAATCAACACCGCACCAGGAGTTGACCATGCGACAATGATCGGTGTTCTATACCGCCAGCACAAAATCGCAGTAGTAATTGCCATCACGTAACACAGAACCGAAGCCATCGAGGCCTGCTGCGCTGCGCTGGCCCCTACCGAGGCTGCCGCTTGCATCAAGATCAATATTGTAGAAGCAAAACCAATGATAACAGCCGCCGCCGCAGCTGCCGTTAAAGTGGCCCAACCGCCACCACTGTGCGACACGCTGTTCATAACAATGGCACCGCTGGTTCATCCTTGGCAACATGCAACACCAGCGAGGTTTTTACACTTTCAACATTTGGCGCTTTTGACAACGCGCCCATCACAAAACTCTGAATCGATTGCAAATCTCTGGCGGCGCATTTCAACATATAATCAGCCACACCCGAAACTGCATAGCACTCGCGCACAATGGGCCAGCCACCAACGCGCCGCTCAAAATCGCGCATCTCATGTTCAGCCTGACTCTTCAGCCCAACCAGAACCATCATCTGCACGCCGTAACCCAGTTTAGCGCCATCAAGCTGCGCCCGGTATCCCGTTATAAAACCATCTTTCTCTAAAGCCTGCACCCTGCGTAAAGTAGGCGGCGGGGACAGGCCCACACGGTCCGAAAGCTCTACATTCGTAATGCGCCCAGCCTTCTGCAGCTCTTTGAGAATTTTCCAATCAATCGTGTCGAGATCATCTGCCGTGTTCATGACCCAACTATACGAAATATTATTTCGTGTAGCTAGCCCATCCTGTTCACAACAGCTTGTATTCCCCTTGTACGCCGCACCATATAAGCTATGTTCAATTCACATAGCTATTGGAGTCTCGATATGCCTTCTCGTCATGCCCGCGTTATTGTTTTGGGGTCCGGCCCTGCTGGATACACAGCGGCCATCTATGCCGCGCGCGCCATGCTGCAGCCGTTAATCATTCAAGGCATCCAACCCGGCGGACAGCTGACGATTACAACCGATGTTGAAAATTATCCAGGTTTCGCCAAGACCATTCAAGGCCCATTCCTGATGGAAGAAATGCGCCAGCAGGCTGAGCATATGGGCACCGAAGTTGTATCAGATACAATCGTTTCAGTGAAACTTCGGAACACTCCGATCGAATTGGTTGGCGACAGTGGCGTAATTTATACTTGTGATGCGTTGATCATCGCCACAGGCGCGCAAGCCAAATGGCTGGGTCTGCCATCCGAGCAACACTTTCAAGGTTTCGGCGTTTCGGCCTGCGCCACATGCGACGGATTTTTCTACCGTGGCAAAAAAGTGATGGTTGTGGGTGGTGGCAACACGGCTGTGGAAGAAGCCTTGTTCCTCACCAACTTTGCATCCGAAGTGACGGTGGTGCATCGCCGCAATGAATTCAAAGCTGAAAAGATTTTGCAGAACCGTTTGCACAATCATCCGAAGATCAAAGTGATTTGGGATTCCGCATTGGAAGATGTGCTGGGAACGCATGAGCCAAAAGGTGTGCACACGGCGCGCATCAAAAATGTTAAAACCGGTGTAACTACCGATCATGCTGTAGACGGCATCTTCATCGCCATCGGCCATAAGCCCGCAACCGAATTGTTCGAGGGCCAGTTGCCATTCAAGAATGGCAATTATCTGGTCACGGCGCCCTGGAGCACAGCAACAGTCATCCCCGGCGTATTCGCAGCAGGTGACGTGACCGACGATATCTACCGCCAAGCCGTCACAGCCGCTGGCATGGGGTGCATGGCTGCCCTCGAAACCGAAAAATATCTTCACAGCACAGCCGAGATCAGACAGGCGGCGGAGTAAAAAATGGACTGGGACAAGCTGCGGATTTTTCATGCGGTGGCCGAAGCTGGAAGCTTCACCCACGCAGGCCATGAATTACTGCTGTCCCAATCCGCCGTCAGCCGCCAAATTTCGGCGCTTGAGGAAGACTTGAAAGTTGCCCTCTTCCACCGGCATGCACGGGGCCTGATTCTCACTGAGCAAGGCGAAGTATTGCACCGCGCCGCTCATGAAGTGTTCACGAAACTTGAAGCCACCAAAACGAGGTTGATGGATTCGAAAGAAAAGCCGTCCGGCGAATTGCGCATCACCACAACGGTGGGTTTAGGCTCTGTCTGGCTGACACCGCGCATCAAAGAATTTATGGAGCTCTATCCCGATATCGTTGTGACATTAAATCTTGACGACACTGAGCTTGATTTATCCATGCGCGAAGCCGATGTGGCCATCCGCCTGCGAAG
>CAXTKN010000050.1:11666-12958 GCA_964244805.1 uncultured Aestuariivirga sp. | reverse complement strand
TCGGTGCCAGATTTGAGTTTGAACAGGACGACGTGGCGGATCATATTTGCACTCTAGTTTTGTTAAAGTTTAAAATCTCTATCTCCCAAACTAACGGCATTCACTCACAATAGCGAGCTAGAAGCCCAACCCTGTCCGTCGAAGAGGTGACGGAATATTGCAGTTCAAGATATTTCACTTTTGAGGGCCTAACAAGTTTGGTCAGAGGGAGTACAATTCTTTCATATTTTCCAAGGTGAGGCGGGAACCCAATCAAGTTTGGCAGTACCAATCTGCTTATAGAGCATAACAAGAAGTGCCAGCACGAATCCCCAGTGTTCGCCCCACGCAAATCCGCAGGCAAATCCTAACGAAATATATTCAATCTGCTTGATTGAAAACTGCGAATTAGCTTTCACTCCGCAGCCACAACCTTCGGCCTCAGTTTCGCCGCCGTACCTTCAGGATCAGCCGCAATCACTTTCAAATAGGCCTTGGCGGTTGCATCGGGCTCGGTGCGGTACTGTTCCCAATCGCGCAACGTGCCCACAGGAATTTGGTAGAGGTCAGCAAATTCTTGTTGGGTGAGCGACAATTGACGACGCAAGGTACGGCAGCGCGGCACCCGCCTTGCGTCGGCCATTTGCTCTGGCGTGCGCGGCATATTATCGGGATCATAGACGGGATGATCAACATCGCCTTTAAATTCTGATTTTGGGATTTCTCGCTTTACCCAACCCAAATCAGTCTTTTCTTCAATAGTCCCGTTACGAAGTATTCTGACGGTAGTAGCCGTTTTGTTCATTTCGTGTTGCCCTTCGGGCGGATATTATGCGGGTGAAATCCCCGCGTTGAGTGTATATTATTGTCAATAATTCAGTTTTGCCCATCGCATAAGCAATTATTCGATCTTCGCCATATATTTCTCTATCGTCAAGTTCTTCAACTATAAGTGGGTCACCGAAAGCATAGATCGCCTCTTCAAAAGAAACGCCGTGCTTGCGAAAGTTTGCTGCAGCTTTCGCAATATCCCATTCAAATTCCACTATACGGAATTCCCGTATAAGTCAAGGCGTCACCTCAATCCGCTTGACCCCCTTCGGCTGCGTCACACCCTTCCAAATCGCATTGGCCTGATGCACGGGGGCGTTGGGTTTCCTCTGGATGAAATCGCCGTCGCCGGCCTTGGCGCGCATGTCGCCTTGGTCCCAGGCGATCTTGCCGCGTGAGATGACGGTCTTTGGGGCACCGTTACACACATAGCCTTCGAACACATTATATTCGACACGGCTGATTTGTTTTTTGGCAGTGAT
>CAXTKN010000050.1:0-11566 GCA_964244805.1 uncultured Aestuariivirga sp. | reverse complement strand
CATAGCCTTCGAACACATTATATTCGACACGGCTGATTTGTTTTTTGGCAGTGATCGTCTTGGTGGCTTTGGGATCCCAGATCACGATATCAGCATCGCTGCCCACACGCACAGCACCCTTCTTAGGATACATATTTAAAATGCGCGCGATGTTTGTCGACGTTGCGGCAACGAATTCTTCCTTCGTCAATCGGCCATTGTTCACGCCCGCATTCCACAACACAGGCAAGCGGTCTTCCAAGCCACCCGTGCCATTTGGAATCTGCGTGAAGTTTTTAAGGCCCATCTGCTTTTGTTTCAGCGTAAAGGCGCAATGGTCTGTGGCCACCACTGAAAGCGTGCCTGATTGCAAACCAGCCCACAGTGAATCCTGATGTTTCTTATTGCGAAACGGAGGGCTCATCACGCGGGTGGCGGCGTGGTTCCAATCCTTGTTTTGATATTCGGAATCATCGAGCACTAAATATTGCACCAATGGCTCACCGTAAACCCGTTGCCCCGCCTGCTTGGCGCGCCTGATGGCATCGTGGGTTTGCTCGCATGACACATGCACAATGTAGACCGGGCAACCCGCCATATCAGCAATCATGATAGCGCGGTTGGCCGCCTCGCCTTCAACTTCCGGCGGACGCGAATAAGAATGGCCTTCGGGGCCGGTCACACCACGCGCCAGCAGATCGGCTTGCAGCCTTGCCACCACATCACCATTCTCAGCGTGCACCAATGGCAGTGCGCCAAGCTCAGCGCAGCGCTTGAATGAATTATACAGCTCGTCATCATTGACCATCAATGCGCCCTTATAGGCCATGAAATGTTTGAACGTGTTGATGCCATAAGTTTTGACCACCGTTTCCATTTCATCATGGATCATCGGCGACCATTGGGTGACCGCCATATGCAGCGAATAATCCGAAGCCGCTTTTTCACCCTTATGCCGCCAAGCCTGATAGGCCTTGAGCATGGATTCGCCCGGTGCTGGCAAACAGAAATCGACCACCATCGTGGTGCCGCCAGAGAGTGCCGCCTGCGTGCCCGATTCAAAATCATCCGCCGTCACTGTGCCCATAAAAGGCATTTCCAAATGTGTGTGCGGATCAATGCCGCCCGGCATCACATAACAGCCACCAGCATCAATAATCGTATCACCCATCAGCTTGTCGCCCATGGCCACAATCTTTCCGTCTTGAATCAGAACATCGGCGCGTTCCGAAAGATCGTGATTAACAACAGTGCCGCCGCGGATGAGGGTTGTGGTCATTGAGGTTTCTCCAAATTAAGAAATAAGCTTGTGCAAGAGAGGCGATGGTTCTGAATGAAACGGATTTACGACTGTAACGCCGCGCCATGTAAATCCATCTTGCATGTCTTCAGAAATAAGAATACTGGCCGATGCTTCCGCAGCAGCAGCGAGGATGATTGAATCCCAAACCTGAAAATTGTGATTGATCAGAAGTTCTCGCGCGGCCGACATGACAGATAAAGTTGTAGGTTGCGCGATGTATCGTTCGAGCCAATTAGCAACTCTCTCAGAAGCTAAAGGTTTTGGAACTTTGGCTTTCTTCACAAGCCAATTTAGAGTTTCTCCGGCAGATTGAACAGGAACAACAATTCGATTTGGCGGGATCGACCTGAGTAAGTCGAGCGCTTTATCTCGCCGAGGATCAAAAAACATATCCTCAGCATAAATCATGAAGTTGCTGTCGAGCGCGGCTAGCAATTACACTTCGTCATCATAGAGTTCATCGCGCGTTCCACGCTCTGTGACTTGAGCAAATGGCTTGCGCGCCATCAATTCTTCAAGATGCTTGCGTTTTGCTTCTTCCATCGATTTGAGGCTCCGCATAGCAGGAATAAGGGTTGCAACAATTTCACCGTGCTTCGTGATATTGATAGAATCCCCATTCGCAACCTGTTCAAGCAACTTGGAAAAATCCCTATTTGCCTCAGTAGCCGTAATCATTCGCATGAAAACCTCCAAAGTAGTGAATTACCTACTTTATCTAAATAACATCTGGGGCGCAATATCAAGATTGATACCGCGCCCCAAAGTCTTACTTCATCATCATAGCAGCTTTAGTCACCACATCTGTCCAAGCACCTTCTGGTTTCTTGGTGATCACAGGATCAGAGCCGCCTGAGAGAAGTGTGGCCACGGTGCGGTCAGCAGCGGCTGTATCAAGCGTGCCGTCTGAACCATCAACGAGCTTGTTTACTTCGTCGACCATTGTTGTCTGGTGCGCTTCGGTTTGCGAACCTGACGCATCATTTTCCAACACGGTCTTAACAGTACCTGCGGGGTCCTTGGCCATATCAGCCCAGCCCATCATGGAAGCTTTTACAAACTTCGCCATGGTCTCAACGAATTTTGGATCCTTCAGCTTGTCTTCTGAAACATAAAGACCGTCTTCGAGTGTTGCCACACCTTGGTCTTCATATTTGAACACAACCAGATCTTCAGCTTTCACGCCAGCTTCGAGCACTTGGTGATATTCATTGTAAGTCATGGTCGAAATGCAATCAGCTTGCTTTTGCAGCAATGGATCAACGTTGAAACCCTGCTTCAAAACCTTGATGTCAGAATCGGTTTTGAGACCCAGTTTCGCCATCCATGCGAGGAACGGATATTCATTGCCATAAAACCACACACCAAGCGTTTTGCCTTTGAAATCAGCTGGTGCTGCAATGCCAGTTTCTTTGCGGCATGTGAGCATCAAGCCTGAATGCTTGAAAGGCTGAGCAATGTTCACAAGCTTATTGCCCTTTTCGCGTGCGGCCAAAGCAGCCGGCATCCAATCCACAATCACATCAGCGCCACCGCCAGCAATAATTTGCTCTGGCGCGATATCGGGGCCGCCTGGCTTGATTTCAACTTCAAGGCCAGCAGCTTTATAATAGCCCTTGGCCTGGGCCACATAGTAACCCGCAAACTGGGCTTGCGTGACCCATTTGAGTTGCAACACAACTTTTTCAGCATGGGCCGAAACCGTAAGTGCGGCCAAAGCGGCGGCAGTTAAAAGATATTTCTTCATAAGCTTCCCTTCTCCTTCTTCTCTCTCATAGTGCCATCTCACTTTCTGTAAGACGGATGCCAGAAGGTCACCGCACGCTCTGTCAACGTGAGGAAACCATAAAATGCTGAGCCCGTAATGGCGGCCACTAAAATCTCAGCCCACACCATATCAAGACTTAAACGCCCAACCTCTGTGGACATGCGAAACCCCATGCCCACAATTGGCGTGCCAAAGAATTCAGCTACAATTGCGCCAATCATTGCCAATGTCGAATTGATTTTGAGCGCGTTGAAAATAAATGGCATGGCGGCAGGAAGCCGCAGTTTGACAAGCGTTGTAAGCCAATTGGCACCATAGGATTTCATCAAATCGCGTTCCATATGGCCAGATGCATTAAGGCCAGCCAGCGTGTTGATCAGCATGGGAAAGAACGTCATAACCACAACCATGGCGGCTTTAGAAGGCCAGTCGAAACCAAACCACATGACCAGAATAGGCGCAACACCAACGATGGGAAGCGCTGCCACCAAATTACCTAACGGCAAAAGACCGCGCCGCAGAAAATCATTACGGTCACATAAAAGCGCGACCAGAAAACCGGAACCGCAGCCCATCAGCCATCCGGGAATGACGGCGCGTAAAATCGTCTGCACAAAATCAGCGCCCAAAATGGGAAGTGATGAAGCGAATTTTGCTCCGATCTCGGAGGGCGAGGGCAACAATACAATTTGGATTTGCGACACCCAAACATAGATCTCCCAGCTTGTAATAATCCCAATTCCGAAAACCGCTGGCACTACAAATCGACTGACGGATTCGGGTAAGTATAAATCAAATATCCAGCTCAATGCCCAAGTGGCGAACCACGTTATGACAACAAAAAGCAGAGACACGAACCAATCCATTCCGACAAAAGGATTGGCCCCACTAAAGCTGAACGACAGAATTACGGTGGCAGCAACAGCGGCAAAAAATATGATGAAAGCGCGATTCATGTTTTCACACCCATGCGCTTCCAACTCATGCGCTCAAATGCGCCCAGCATCCAAACCAAAGCCGCCGCAGCAGTTGCCGCCACAAACAAAGCAGCCCAAATCTGCAATGTCTGTCCGTAATATGATCCTTGCAATAACCGCGCCCCAATTCCTGATACGGCACCGGTTGGAAGCTCGGCCACAATGGCACCTGTTAATGCAATGGCCACCGAAACTTTAAGCGACGCAAACAAGAATGGCAGGGCTGCGGGAAATCTCAGCTTCCATAAAATTTGCGATGCGCTGGCATTATAAGTGTGCATCAAATCAAGCTGCAATCTATCGGGAGAACGCAGTCCCTTCACCATGCCGATAGCGACAGGGAAGAAGCAGAGATAAGTTGAGATTGAAGCTTTGGTGAAGATATTAGGCAACCCCGTTTTACCCAGCACCACGATCAGCATGGGTGCAATCGCCAAAATCGGAATGGTTTGCGAGGCAATGATCCATGGCATCAAACTTTTTTCAAGCGAGCCAACATGGACAATGCCTATGGCCAAGGTGATGCCGAGCAATGTCCCCAACACAAAACCAACAAGCGTGGACGAAAGCGTGATCCACAAATGATAGATCAGTGATTTCACTTTCCACGGCGCTACCATGAAAACCGACTTCCAAATTTCTTGCGCCACTTGGTGCGGTGCCGGCAAAACGGGACGCTCATGATTCCATGAGAATGAAAGTGTATTCAAAAACCCGCCACCCGCTGCATCTATTTTAGATTGAACGACGACGGCATTCATAGGGATCGCAGCAAGATACCAAAGGATGAGGATCACGAGACACACGACAGCCAGGGGGATAATCGTCCTCGCCCGCTTGCGGGAGAGGAAAGGGGCCCCTCCGGCGGAGCGCAGCGAAGCTGGATGGGATAGGTGAGGGACCTGCGGAACAGACTGCCCCTCACCTACCCCACCTCCGCGAAGACGCTGCGGCGGGTCCCCTTCCTCTCCCGCAAGCGGTAGAGGACGTTTGTCCTCAGTCCTCATAAGAATGCCCCGCCTTTAATCCCTCGCGCACCCGGTGCGCGATCTTCAAAAACTCCGGTGTCTCACGAAAATCAAGCGTGCGTTTGCGCGGCAGCCCGGTTTCGATCACATCAATGATGCGGCCAGGCCTTGGGCTCATCACCACAATCTTGGTTGATAAAAACACCGCTTCGGGGATTGAGTGCGTTACAAACACAACTGTCTTTCCCGTGCGATCCCATAATTCCAGAAGCTGTTGATTGAGTTTGTCACGCACAATTTCATCCAGCGCACCAAACGGTTCATCCATCAAGAGCAGTTTCGGATCAAACGCTAAAGCGCGTGCAATCGAAACCCGCTGCTGCATTCCGCCTGAAAGCTGCCACGGAAATTTTTTCTCAAAACCAGTAAGATTAACCAGATCAAGGTTGCGTTGAATTCGCGCCGCCTGATCATCAATCCCCATGATCTCCAGCGGCAGACCGACATTGCGCTCAACTGTGCGCCATGGATAAAGTGCTGGCGCTTGAAACACATAACCATAAGCGCGTGCCAGTCGAGCTTGTTCTGGCGTCATGCAATTAACAGTGAGCGCGCCGCTCGATGATTTTTCTAAGTCGGCAATTGCACGCAGCAATGTGGTTTTCCCGCAGCCCGATGGGCCGATCAAGGACACAAATTCCCCCTCTGCCACATCGAGATTAATCTTCGACAATGCATAAACCGGCCCATCATTCGTTTGAAAGGTCAGGTCCAAATCCCGCGCCGTGATGACGTTTTGCGCCACTTTCCCTCCGCCTCATTTCTTATTATGACTTAGAGGCTAACTGGTCTTGACCATTTGATCAAGAATGAACAGGATAGGTGGATGACCAAGTCTCAGGCAAAGCCTGTCCAAAAAACCCGCATTCAGAATCAGAATGAGCAAATCATTCTCGATGCAGCACTGGGGGTATTTTCAGCATTTGGTTACCGTGGCGCGACTGTTGACCAAATTGCGACAAAAGCGGGCTTATCAAAACCAAATTTACTTTATTACTTCAGACGCAAAGAAGATATCTATGTTGCAGTTTTAGAAAACACACTTGAAAAATGGCTGGCACCGCTGCGCTCGCTCAATCCTGACAATGACCCCATTGAAGAGCTTTCAGCTTATATCAGCACAAAGCTTGAATTATCGTGGCGTAACCCCGCGGCATCCAAACTTTTTGCCAACGAAATTTTACACGGCGCACCGCATGTGGGCAAATATTTGAAAGGTCCCCTTAAGGAACTGGTCGATGATAAGGCGCGTGTTATTAACCATTGGATCGATCGGAAAAAGATCAATTCTGTTAATCCCTATCACTTCATTTTCGCAATTTGGGCGGTTACCCAGCACTATGCGGATTTTTCGGTGCAAGTTGAAGCGCTGATGAATGGAAATATGGATAACGCCAAAATCCAAGAAGCGGTGCTGGAAATTTTGCTGCGTGGCTTAAAAATATAGCTGTTTGTCGTTGGTTTTTTGTAAATCTCCGGTAGAATCGTGCAGTCGACACTCGGTCAGCGAGCGGCCAAGAAGTTAACGGGGCATAATAATTTTACTGTTCCTTTCAACCACGACTTCATGTCTGCTGTCTATAATTGGTCACAATCGTGCGTAACAAAGCACTGGCATAGGGGATCAATGCGTCGATTTTGATCCAAGCGGCCGGCGCCCAAAATGTGGTGGATTTGATTCATGCCTGCTGTCTGGACCGAACAACAAATTATAACAAACCTCCTGCGTGGTGGTTCTTTCTGGTCGGGGTCAACGATCACATTTGGCTTTCCAACTACAACACCAACATGGGCAACAGGAACTGAAAGCAGTGGCTTTTCTGCTTTTTCCGCAACACAAAGAACAGCAGGTACTTTGGCGATCAGCATGTGGGACGATTTGATAGCGCCCAACATGGTGCTGACAACAAATGCTCCGCAAATTACAATGCAAAATGGTTATGCAGGCAGCGCTGGTTATTATGCCTACTCCTATTTCCCCGGCAGTCAGGCCATTGGCGCTGGCTCCGTTTGGATGAATAATTATTATAACAGCAGTCAGGGCACCAATGACTTGGTGACTCCAACAATCGGCAAATGGGGGTTCTTAACATATTTGCATGAGCTTGGACACGCGATGGGACTGTCACATCCTGGCAATTACAATGGCGGCAGTCCAACTTACGCTATTGATGCTGCTTACACGCACGACTCAATTGAATATTCGGTTATGTCCTATTTCGACGCCAGCAATACTGGCGCTGACTGGCAAGCAGCTAATGGTAGTTTCTATTATCCGCAGACGTTAATGATCGATGACGTTGCAGCCATCCAACAACGATATGGCGCGGACCTCACAACCCGCAGCGGCAACACGGTTTATGGGTTTAACTCGACTTTGAGCGGCGTGAGTGGCGGGATATTTGACTTCACACAGAACACACATCCCATCATGACGATATGGGATGGTGCGGGCATAGATACATTAGATCTTTCAGGCTTCACCACAGCATCGCGAATTGATCTTCATTCTGGCGTATCAAGCGATTGCGACGGCATGACAAACAATATTTGGATTGCTTATAACTGCAATATTGAAAACGCAGTTGGAGGGTCTGGAAATGATACAATTATCGGCAACGATGCAGCTGATAATTTGAATGGTGGGGCTGGAAATGATACAATTTCTGGCGGTGCAGGTAATGACATTCTGATCGGCGGCTTAGGGTCAGACAATTTGAACGGCGGTACCGGAAACGATACTGCTAGTTACGTGGGTTCATCCACAGGGGTGACGATTAATCTAGCGTTGGGAACCGGTATGGGTGGTGATGCCCAAGGCGATACACTCTCGAATATCGCAAATATCGTAGGCTCTGGTTTTAACGACATATTAATAAGCAATACTGCCGCCAACGCTTTCGACGGTGCAGCCGGCGTAGATACAGTCAGTTATGCAAATTCTTCGACAGCAGTCTATGCCAATTTTCTGCTTGGCATCGGAGGAGCGGGCGATGCCAATGGTGACACCTATATCTCAATTGAAAATCTGATCGGTTCAAACACTGGCGACCAGCTTGTGGGCGATAGCCACGCCAACGTGTTGGATGGCGGTGCTGGAAACGACGTGCTGGTTGGGAATGGTGGTGGCGATACTTTTATTGGTGGTGCTGGACTTGATACTGTCGATTATGGCAGCTCGACCATCGGCGTTTATTTGAATTTGACTCTTGGAACGGGCCCCAGTGGCGACACATTCCAAAGCGTTGAGAATATCACGGGTTCTGTCTTTGGTGATGTGCTGATCGGCGATAATGGTGCCAACACCATGAAAGGCGGCTTTGGAAATGACTATATTGTGGCTGGCAATGGCGCTGACTATATGGATGGTGGTGCCGATCTCGACACCATCAGTTATGAAACCGCGACCACTGGCGTGTTTGTCAATCTTGGTAATGGCACAGGTGCCAATGGCGGTGTGTTAGTGAACTTTGAAAATATTGTAGGTTCTGCTTTCGGCGATGTGCTTTATGGCAACAATGGTTCCAATACCATCAATGGCGGTGCAGGCAATGATTACATCGTCGGTGGAGCAGGATCCGATGCACTAATTGGTGGTTCGGGTGGCGACGTGTTTCGCTTTGAATCTGCAGGTTATGGCAACGATGTAATCACCGATTATCAACATGGCCAAGACCACTTGTCGTTCGACACCAGCATCGCCACCGACTGCTCAGCCTTCACCATTGCTGGTAACGACACCTTGAACGTCACAGTCACACTGGCCGGACAAATACTTACCATCCAAGGAACATCCCCTGTCCACATTGATGCCAGTGATTTTATCTTTGTGTGAGGGTTCTCATAGAGCTAAAAAATGCTTAAAGTGGAAATTATTGCAATTTTACATCCTTTATGATTATTTGATCATGGTTAAGAAATGAGTCCGGGGATGAGGTGCTTTAACTCTTGATTTTGATCTGATGGCTTCAGATGTGATTTGGATTTTACCAGACTCAGTACGTTCAATTTGCTGTACGGTGGACGAACATTTGATTGTGATTTTGCCATAGGAACCACGGAGTAATCTTCGAATATGATATTGTTTTTGTCGCGCGTTTTTACTGCTATAAGCCTTTTAGGAGCAGTACAAGGCGTCATCAATGTGAGCGACAACACATTAACAGTCACAGGGACAATTGCACCGCGCGGCATGAATTGCCCGCGCATTAAATTGGAAGATGGTAAAATGGCCAGTTTGATGGGAGTATCTCCCAGCCTGACACCCGGCACTAAGGTGCGCCTTGAAGGCCAATGGGTAAGGATGTCGACCTGCCAGCAAGGCCCAACGTTCCAAGCAACAGCTGTTCACATCCTTAAATATTGACTCTAAAACGTCTCTATGGTGAAAGTTGAGTAGCGGGGCCGCTCTGGGGATGGTGACAAAATGACGACTCCAACTGACACATTATATGGCAGCCAATGGCATTTCAGCCAACTCAGCAGTCTGTCTGGCTCGCGCCTCATTGAACGCATCTGGAACGACTACACAGGTGCAGGCATTCATGTTGGCGTCTATGACGAAGGTGTTCAATATTCCCATCCAGATCTTGCGGCAAATTATGATGCCTCACGCCAAGTGATTGTCAATGGAAGCACTTTAGATGGGGCCAATGTCGGCAACGCTGGTCATGGAACATCCGTGGCTGGTTTGATTGCAGCGTCGCGCAATGGCTTCGGCGCTGTCGGCGTTGCTTACGGCGCTATAGTAACAGGCATTAATATTTTTGATCCGGGCAGCCAAATTTATGTCAATTCTGGAAGCTCAACCATCCTCAATAATTTCTTCAGCGCCTATCATCAAATGACAAATTTTGATGTGATCAATAACAGCTGGGGGTCGACGCCTGCATTCGATATAGGCCAAAACGTAAACACGTTTAACAGTTTCGACCAAAACCTTGTAGCCCAATATGCTTATGGCAGCGCTAATGGCCGAGGTGGTCTTGGAACGATTATCGTTCAATCAGCAGGTAATGATAATCTTGATGCTAATGGCGAGGGTCTAAATGCGTCTCGCTATACCATTACAGTGGGCGCATTGCACCAAGATGGATTTGCATCGTCTTATTCTAACTACGGTGCGTGCTTGTTGGTTTCGACTTCGGGTGGTGATTTTAATACGGTGCGCGCAGGTCTTGGAACTGTTTCAACCGATCTTCTGGGTGTCGATGGTTATAACAATCGCGGCGCATCAGGCACCGCCAGCGATTATACAAATGATTTTGGAGGCACGTCATCTGCGGCTCCAATTTTAACCGGTGTTATATCTCTGATGCTCAGCGCAAACAGCCAGCTCGGTTGGCGCGATGTGCAGAATATTTTGGCGATGTCAGCAGATCACACAGGTTCAGCCATAGGCGCTGTAACACCCGGCAGTGAAGAAAATAACACTTGGTTCATCAATGCTGCCCGCAATTGGAATGGCGGCGGCATGCATTTCAGCGAGGACTATGGCTATGGTGCCGTCAACGTCTACGCCGCCGTACGCATCGCCGAGGTATGGTCACAATTTGCAAGCGCGCAAACATCTGCCAACGAGGTTTTTATTTCGGATACTGGCATAGGCGGAGCGATCAATGATCTGACTACAAACATCTTTACTTTCAACATCGGTTTTAATGCTCTGGCCGAGCACATCGATTTAACGCTTGGTCTGACACACACAGCATTTAGCGACCTGCGCATTTTTCTGGTCTCACCCCAAGGTACAGAAGTTCAGCTTTACGACGGCATCGGCGGCGCAACGGCAAATGGGTTGGTCTGGACATTCGGGATGGAAAATTTCCGCGGTGAGAATACAGCGGGCACATGGACGATCAAAATAATTGATGCGGTAGGGACTGATACCGGAACGCTGAATTCCGTATTGTTCAACGGCTTCGGTTCGACCATAAACACCAATGACGTCTACACCTATACCGATGAATTCAACGCCATGAAGGTGTTGAATGCCACCCGTGGAACGTTGACTGATAATAACGGTGGCACCGACTGGATTAACGCTGCCGCGATTTCCACTGACGTAATCCTCGATCTCAACCCCAACAGCGTTGTCGCTGGTCGCCTTTTGACAATTGCCGCAGGTACGATAATCGAAAACGCCGTAACGGGCGATGGCAATGATTTAATCACCGGCAATTCCCACGCCAACATTCTCGAAGGCATGCGCGGCAATGATATCATTGAAGGCATGGGCGGCGCAGATACGCTGAACGGTGGCACGAATACGGTCGTGGGTGATACGCTATCCTATCTTGGTTCAGCGTCAGGCGTCACGGTCAACATAGGTGCCAACACGGCGTCGGGCGGTGACGCCACAGGCGATATCATTTCGAACTTCGAGAATCTGGTGGGATCTGCATTTGGCGATATGTTGACAGGATCTGCAGGTAACAACACACTGAACGGCCTGGGCGGCACCGATCTCTTAATCGGCGGGCTTGGCGCTGATATCTTGAATGGCGGGCTT
>CAXTKN010000049.1:0-13100 GCA_964244805.1 uncultured Aestuariivirga sp. | reverse complement strand
GACATCCACGCGGTTTACCAACCCAGAGGCCACCATATACCAACCAAGCGCACCCTGGAGGCCGCCAAGAACAAATAGAATAATCAAACGTGGCACCAACCGGAGTTCCAATTTCCGCGTCACCGCAAAATACAGAAACGGGATTAGAAAAACAAAACCAATCAAACGTCCCAGCAAGCGGTGCGCCCATTCCCACCAAAAAATAAATTGGAATTGGGTCAAGGACATTCCAACATTTTGTAATTTGTACTGGGATGATTGTTGATATTTCTGGAACAAAATATTCCAATCAGACGCATTCAACGGTGGGATGGCTCCAAAAACAGGATCCCACTCGGTGATCGAAAGCCCACTATTGGTCAAGCGTGTGGCACCTCCAACGATGACCATCAGAAACACCATAAACGCCACCCATCCGAGCCAAGTTCCAATGCTTGGTATGGCTGCTCGCGAACGCGAAACTGGCAAATTTTGTGCTATGTCTGTCATGCACATGAATCTAAGCTTTCACTGCAAATCAGGCAAGCGCCTGTTGGCCGCAGGGCATGCCATTTCATTTTTCAACTTGAGACGCTATGTGAAGCCTATGAAACTTCGCACGCGTAAGCTTTTGGGCACGATCTATACAATCGTCTACATGATTATCTACGCGCTTATCATAATGGCAATTGGTGGTGTATTTATAGTAGGCCGTGGCCTTATGTTCGAACTGCCGTTCTATATCTTGGGTGGTTTTGGCTGGCTGCCTGTGGCGATGGTGATCATCCGCTGGATGTCAAAGCCAGACTCGATCAGTTAACGTTTACTTTCGAGAACCGATTAAGCAACGCCGTTGGCGCGCCAGAAATTAATGCATCGATATAGTGGATCTTTTGGTAGCGTCCTGAAACCATAATTCTTGGGAGAGCCTGAAGGTGTTTGCCGTGCCCTGCAAAAACAACACCTTTTCTTGTGGTCAGCGACGCTGTGAATCCAAGATCATTGGCAATTTGGAAATCGCGCGGGCCGGCAGCAGGTTCATCGCCATAGGGGTAAGCAAAGAAGTGAATTTTTTCGCCTAGCTCTCTTTCTATCACGCGGCGAGATTCCTCTAACTCATACAAGCAATCAGCTGCGCTCAGTTTAGCAACAGCATAATGATTCATTGTATGCGCACCAATGGTGCAGAGAGGATCTTGATTCAGTCTTCTGATCTCATCCCAAGTCATTGCAACGGACTTGCAATATTCGACAAGATCGAAACTATACTTTATTGCCAATTCGCGAACAGTCTTGCGCTGTTCATACTCTGGCATAGCGCCCAATTTGGGAAACAGAATGCTCCAAGCTTTCTGCTTATTGGCCCCTGATCGAGTTTCAAGATCGTATTCTTGGCCGCCAATTTTCCCTTTGAATTGAGGATGAACCGCGATAATTTTCTCCAATGCTCTCCACCACAACTCGCACGAACCGTCGACAATTTTTGGGGTAACAAAGACACTGTAAGGGCAATTGAGTTGGTCAAATATTGGTTGACCATAAATCATGTTGTCCTTGTATCCATCATCCAGTGTGAATACAGCAAACGGTTTTTGGTTTGGCTGTGGACTGCGAATGCGTTCTACGGCATCTGCCAATGAAAGCGTTTCCATGCCGCGTTTTCTGACCAGATGAATAATGTCCCTTAGAAATTCTGGGGTGCATTCAATTTTGCCATTGGGTGCAAAACCTTTGGCCGTCCCTCCGCCGGGGCAGACGTGGTGGAAACAAAATATGCTGCCCATCCCCTGAAACCGCTTTCTGAGCAGGTTTGATAAGCCTGTGAAGTGCACCACATCGAGGCACGCGCGTAAAAGAGCGGGAGAGGCCATTGTGTTAAGCCGAAGCCGCCTTGCGGCTCAGATTGTCAGATTCAGTATTTACCTGAATGAACATTGGTGCCAACACCCCATTGGTTTGCAAGATTTGAGCAGCTGCCAACGCGTCGCGCTGACGATTGGCACTTGATAAAATAAATGCAGCTGGACAATTCTTAACAAGATTGGGTGCTGCTGCATAAGCCTCACCGACATGCACGAAAACAAAATCGTAAATGCTGCTCAGAGCCGTGATTACCGAATCAAATTTTTCTGCGACGCGGTTGGAAATGTCTTGGTCGCGTGAAAGTCCCTTGCGGATAATGTGAAGGGTGGAATGCGGATCGCGGCTGATAATTTTAGTGAAATCAGCTGTGCCCGCCACCAAGTCAGTGAGGCCAACACCTCCGGGCAAACCTGCCAACATTTCAATGTCTCCGCCGCTTTGCGAAATATCGATAATGACAACTCGTTTTTTGTTCATTGAAAGCGTGCGCGCCGATGACAGTGCTGCGAGAGCAGAATCAGGCCCTTCACTTCCAAGACTTGTGAAAGAAAATGCCTTGAAACCTTTGCTGTCTTTTAATGATTGGCAAGCCCCGGCCAGAGAAACCGCCATTGGCGTTTGAGAAAGAACTTCATCTTCGCTGTTGAACAATTCAAGCGCTGCGCCACAAGAACCCGTGGCTGTCATAACTGCAACAGGCCTGATAAAGTCGGGCCCAGGTTTTGAAACTGTCGATGCCACTGTGACGTTGGGCACCAGTCTGGCCGGAACAATCATTGTTGGAATGTCTATCGCACGCTCCAGTTGGGCAGACGCGACATGGGAGCGCGCTGGTAAACGTTGCGTGCTTGCAGCATTTGCCGCCGCAGACATAACCTCCAAAATGAAAGCAAGACCCAGACCAAGCGCCAAACCAGCCATCGTAGTCAAAAATATCGTGGGGCCAACCTTGGGGAAATATGGAGTTGGCGGAATGGCGGCGCGTTGAATAATTCGCGCTTTGCTTGGTTGCTGTGACACATCTTGACGCGCACTGGCATCGGCATAACGACCCAACATTGATTCAAGCAAAGTGCGATTGGCTTGGGCTTCGCGTTCAAGCCCCTTGAGCTTCACATCACTGATGTTAGCGCCAGACTCCCTGCCCTTCAGTTTTTCAAGATTGGCGCGAAGCGCTTCCGCGCGCTGACCCGCGACTTTCGCCTGACCTTGAAGACTATCAACCACTTTCAATGCTTCACGTTTCAGCGAACTCGTAATTGCTGCGAGTTCTTTTTGAGCAGCAATCATTTTCGGGTGGTTTGGCAAATAGGTTGCCGATAATTCAGACATTTTCCGATTGGCAGCGCTTTGTTGTTCGCGCAGATTTTGGATAAGTGGCGAATTCAAAACATCAGAAGACGCCTCGATTCCGCCGGAGGCCAATAAACTCTTGATTTCTGCTGCGCGCGCTGCCGCCTCGCCCGCTGCATTTTCAGCAACGCCAATTTGTGAGTTGAGTTCAGAAATTTGCTGGGTGCCGAGCGTTGCTGTTTGACCTTTGAGCAAACCCGCTTCCGCACGATATTTTTCGACAGCATTCTCTGATTCACTGACTTTGAGGCGCAAGTCTGAAATTTGGCCGCCAAGCCATTGCCGCGCCCGTTCGGTCGATCCCGCATCATTTTCGCGTGTCGAGGCGACATAGGCATCGGCCACAGCATTGGCAACATCAGCTGCCGCCTTTTTATCATTCATGCGCGCGGTGATCGTCACAATATTTGAGTCTAGAATTGCTGCGACAGAGAGTTTTGAGCCAACGGTTTTGAGTGCGTTTTCACGACCGGTGAATAGATTGGGGTCGTCGGCAAAGCCGGTTGCAATTAAAATTGATTTCACAAAGCTGATCTGCGTCAACGCCGCGTTGAACTCAGGATTATCCTTCAATGCCAATTGATCAGTTACCCGCCCCAAAAGATCGCCGGACTTAATCACTGATACCTGGCTGGTGATAAACCTATCATCAAGAGGTGCCACTGTTGAAGATTGCAAATCAGAGTTCGCGCGCTCAAATGAAGTTGCAGAGTTTTCAATAATAATCTGGGCTTCAGTTTGGTAAGTTGGCTTTGATAAAAACACTGTCGCAGCACCCAGCGCCAGACCAATAAAAGTCAGCGTTGCCAACATGGCCTTGCGCCGCCAAATGCCACGAATAACATCCGCTACATTCAGGGACTGCGATGGCTCTACACTAAGACTCATGAAAACAACTACCTATCAATGTGATTTGTGTTTGATTGAGTATGGTAACTATTTGATTAACGAGGGTTTGATTTGTCAACTTAAGGTCTTGCTAACCATAAGTGGCTATGGTTTTTGCAAATGGGCTTTTCAGCCAGTTGTGTTCAGAGTGAGATTAGTGGGTATGCGTTATATTTGTGCTTTAGTTTGTTGCTTGTTTCTGTCGGCCTGTGCCGATACTTGGGAGACGGCTGTGCCGAACTCACCATCTGGCGGCACAGGCATTTTAGCAAATGGAAATTTGGGTGAAGGTCCAGAGGCTGTTTCAAGCATCTCGCAGCTACCGTCATCAGGCCCGCAAGGCCCGCTGCCGCCTTTTGGTACTCGCGGCCAAGCTTCAGCTTACGAATTTGCGAGTGGTTACCGCGTAGGCTCTGGCGATAAACTCAGTATCCGCGTTGCTGGTGAAACTGATTTGACAGGTGAAGTTCCGGTTGACGCATCGGGGGCAATTTCACTTCCCTACGTACAAACAGTTACTGTGGCTGGAATGTCGACGCCACAGATTGAAAAAATGCTGACTCAAAAACTTCGCAACGGTTATCTGCGTGACCCTAAGGTTTCAGTACAAGTCACCACGCTGCGCCCATTTTTTATCATGGGTGAAGTGACAACGGCAGGCAGCTTTCCATACCAAGCGGGCATGACAGTCCAAAATGCGATTGCGATTGGTGGCGGCTATAACACACGCGCCGATAAGGCCGACGTATTGATTACACGGCGTAACGCCAAAGGAACACAAACCTTTAAAGTTCCAGTTACAACACAAGTCTATCCGGGTGACATTATTTACGTAAGAGAACGCTGGTTCTAATCGATGCGCATTCTCCATGTTTTTCGCAGCCCCGTAGGCGGCTTGTTTCGTCATGTTCGCGATCTTGCACGCGGACAGGCGCAACTTGGTCATGACGTTGGCATTTTCTGTGATAGTGGAACTGGCGGGCAAAATGCCATTGATTTGATCAATGAGACTGAGCCCTATTGCAGACTTGGCATAACGCGCCAACCGATGTCAAAGATGCCCGGGTTTGGTGACGTTTTCTGTGCACGGCAAACCTCAAAGCTCGCCGGGCAGCTGAACATCGATGTGATTCATGGTCATGGAGCAAAAGGCGGGCTCTATGCGCGGCTGGCCGGAAAGCTAGCAGGAAGAACCGCCATTTATACGCCACATGGTGGCAGCCTGCATTATAATTGGACCAAGTTTCCAGGTCCCGTTTTTCTAGGCACGGAATTGCTATTGCGGAAATCCAATGCTGGCATTGTTTTTGTGTGCGAATTTGAAAAACAATTGTTTCAAGAAAAGATCGGTCTTGGAAATTGTAAATCGGTCGTGGTTCACAATGGTCTTTGGCCCGAAGAGTTCAGCAATATCCCCACAAAACCCTCTGCCGCAGACTTATTATTCGTCGGAGAAATGCGAAACTTGAAGGGCGTCGACGTATTGCTCCGCGCTATCGGCCTGCTTAAGCCTCGTAAAATAGTTACGGCGTGTTTGGTTGGCGAGGGCCCCGATCTCATTGAATTCAAGACACTGGCTGCCGCGCTGGGTTTGTCAGATCAAGTTCAATTTGTTGGTCGCAAATCCATGGGGGAAGCGATTGGCTTGGGCCGAATATTTGTTTTGCCTTCCCGCAACGAGTCTTTTCCTTATGTTATGCTCGAGGCTATTGCGGCTCATAAACCAATCATCGCAAGCGATGTTGGCGGCATTTCCGAAGTTGTGCCAAAGGCGCAGTTGTGTGCTGGTGACAGACCAGATTTTTTTGCTGAATTGATTTATAACACTCTGAATTCACCCGATTTAACTGCGAAAAATGCAGACGCGCTGGCAAACCAAATTCGGTCAGGTTTTGGCGCTAAACTGATGGCAGAAAAGATTGCGGCTTTTTACGATACATGCCGTTAACCCTTCCTTAACCACAGAATTAACCTTTCCCCTTAACAACACGATGCGGACTGAGTTTTGCTCCTGCTGATACGACACACATGTGTTGTATCAGTTTGAAGCAGGCCATGAAACCGAACCCAAAGAATACAAATCTTGCCGTAGCAATCGATTTGAGCAAATTGAACGACGTCTCAAGTCGCAATCTTCTGCGCCAGGCCGTCGGCGGAACGCTTTCGAATTCACATTTTGTTGCGCCAACAGTTGTTTCGGCGCTTTTGCGACTGAGTGATTGTTTTGTGATGTTTTTGGCTGCCCTGCTCTCGGCATTGCGCTATCCTGGTTTCGTGAGCCGTGTCGATAGCATGGTATTCCTGTCCATTTCCTTATTTGCTGCCACCGTTTTGCCGATTATGCTCGGAGCCTTTAAGCTATACCGTCTCGACAGTTTGATCATGCCCGCAAAAAGTATTTTCCGAATGCTGATCGCGTGGTCTTTGCTCTTTGCAATTCTGGTGTCAGGGCTTTTTCTATTTAAAGAAGCGGCAAATATCTCTCGAATATGGTTGATCACATGGGCGAGTGCGGGCTTTGCCATTTTTCTAACTTATCGGTTTTTCGCTGCCGCTGTTTTGCGCAGCTTCAATATGAATGGCCAATTTAATCGCCGTGCCGTGATTGTTGGTGGCGGTGAACCCGCCTCTAAAGTTATAGCTAATCTACAATCGCATGAAGAAGCTGGCATATCAATCGTGGGTTATTTTGATGATCGTGATGATCATCGCAGCCTTGCTGAAGCGCACGGCGTTCTTAAGCTTGGCAGCATTGATGATCTCATTGATTTCTCGCGCTCCACACGAATTGACTGCATCATTATAACTTTGCCTGTGACTGCAGAAGACCGCCTTTTGCAAATTTTAGACCGGCTATGGGTTTTGCCTGTCGATATTCGACTGAGCGCATATGGCCAAAAGCTTCGTTATCGTCCGCGCGCCTATTCTTATATCGGCAACTTACCATGCCTTGATATGTTTGATCGTCCGCTTGGCGAATGGGGCCCGCTGTTAAAGGCGACGACGGACAAAGTCATTGCGAGTCTCGCTGTAATTGCGTTTTCGCCGGTGCTGGCCGCAGTTGCTTTGGCAGTAAAGTTCGATAGCAAAGGGCCTGTTTTGTTCAAGCAAAAACGTTTTGGCTTTAACAATGAACTCATTGAAATTTATAAATTCAGATCTATGCACATTGATGCAACAGATATTGATGCGTCTAAGCTTGTGACGAAGCATGATCCGCGCGTTACACGCGTTGGCCGCTTTATTCGCCGAACAAGCTTGGACGAGCTGCCACAGTTTTTTAATGTTTTAAAAGGCGATCTATCATTGGTCGGCCCCCGCCCCCATGCGACAAAGGCCAAGGCCGCGGATTCACTTTATGAACATGTCGTGGATGGCTATTTTGCTCGGCACAAAGTGAAACCCGGTATTACTGGCTGGGCGCAAATCAATGGTTGGCGCGGGGAAACTGATACGGCCGAAAAAATAGAGCGCCGCGTTGAGCATGATCTCTATTATATTGAAAATTGGTCGTTAGCTTTGGATATTTACATCATGGCGCGCACTCCGTTGGCGTTGTTGAATACGGACAATGCCTATTAAAATGACACAGAGTTTTGCCATCCCACATATTGGTTACAATGACGGGATTGCACGTGTTCGGAGTTTGGTCGTTTGGTTGATTTTTGCCACGTCTTTCGTGGTATCATTTGAACCAGCGCCTTGCGATGTGATGGCAATTTTATCAATCTTGTTTTTTATCTTACCCGGTGTGAATATTTTGCCCGCCGTCACGCCGTTGTTGTTGCTCTATCTACTTTTCCTGATTGGCTATCTTACCAGCTATTTTGTGAATGGTGCTGATGATCGAGGCGCAATGTTTCTTGCCACGTCGACTTATGCGCTACTTTCTTCACTGTTTCTCGCATGCTTTATTTCGCAGGACACTGAGAAAAGGTTTGAACTGGTCAAATCGGGTTTTTATGTCGGTGGCGTTATCGCTGCTGGAATTGCTATGGCGGCATACGTTAATCCCAAGGGCATCGGCGAGGCGCTTGTCAAACTCGGCGCCAGCGATCTCATCCGCTACGGTCGCGCCAGTGGGGCTTTTAAAGATCCGAACGTGTTCTCAACCTATCTCGTATTTCCAGCTGTTATGCTTTTCCAAAAAGTTCTGTTGGGGCAGTCAAAGCGCATGTGGATCACGCTGCTGTGGCTGGGTCTTATTTTCCTTGCTCTATTCTTGGCATTTTCGCGCGGTGCGTGGATAAATTTGGTAATGGCGATTGCATTGTTGATCTTACTTACGATCATGACCACACCTTCAAAGGCCACCAGATCGCGAATATTCTTTTATAGTTTTGTGGCCATTGTATTCCTTGCAATAATCCTCACCATTTTGCTTTCAATTCCGGAAATCCAGGCGATCTTTGCCGATCGATTTTCTCTGGTCAAAAAATATGACGTGGGTGAAAGAGGTCGTTTTGGCAATCAGATGAACGCGATCCCACTGCTGTTGGGGATGCCATTTGGTTTGGGGCCGTATCGGTTTGACAAGTTCTTTTCGGAAGCACCACATAACGCATTCCTTAACGCATTTTCAGCGGCTGGTTGGCTGGGCGGACTGACCTATTTCACACTTGTCTCATTGAACATATTCATTGGCATCCGAACCGTTTTCAAACCTTCCCCATACCAGACCCACGCTACTCTGGTTTTTGCCTGTCTTATGGCAGTGACATTTCAGGGCATCCAAATTGATACTGAGCATTGGCGGCACTATTATTGGATGATCGGGATGATGTGGGGGTTATTTGCTGCCAGCGTGGGCCCAAAGCAATTCTCGCTGTTCCGCAAACGTCAGCGTTAGGCTATTCAGGCAACCAACGATGATTCCTGATATTGCAATGAACTGGGGAGGTGACCGGATACGCTTGGCGCTGGTCTGGCTGATCTTTGCGGGCTCGTTTGTGGTGATATTCGAACCTGCTCCCACAGACTGTTTTTTCTTCCTCGCGTTTCTTGGATATTTGTTTTCGGGTATGAACTATAATTCGGCCATCATGCCTATGATGTTGCTGCTACTCCTATATAATTTGGGTGGATTTCTCAGTTACGCAATTGTCGCCCCAACGCCAGAAGCATTCCAGTCTGAGTTCACGTCGTTATATATGGCGGTTTCAGCAGTGTTCATTGCGAGTTTTCTTTCAGTCGATACCGAAAAACGGTTTGGCATAATCATCTCGGGCTATATTTTGGGGGCAACGATTGCTGCTGCATTGGCGATGTTGGCCTATGTTTTTGCCAGCACCATCGGCAAGCTCTACATCAGTCTGGGTGCCAATGACTTGATCAACTATGGCCGCGCGACAGGCCTTTTCAAAGACCCCAACGTGTTTTCGACCTACTTGGTTTTCCCTTGCGTCGTGCTGGCCCAACGTCTGTTACTCGGAACAAGTAGAAGACCGGTGGTCGACCTTATGTGTTTTGCGCTTATTTTTGTGAGTTTATTTCTTGCGTTCTCGCGTGGTGCTTGGACCAACATTTTCATGTCGATCATGATCATGGTGGCGCTTACATTTGTGTTGTCGGAATCGAATGCAATGCGCTCACGTATTGTCTTTTACTTCTTTGTCGGAGCCGTCATCGTAGCAATTCCACTCCTCCTCATTTTGTCTTCACCGGAAATGCAGGCTGTATTTCTAGACCGGTTTACGCTGGTTAAGAGCTATGACGCAGGTGAAAGAGGACGGTTTGGTAATCAGTTGAATGCCATCCCCATGTTGTTAGAACGACCATTTGGCTTTGGGCCGTTGCAATTTACACATTATTTTCCGGAAGCCCCTCACAACACGTTTCTCAATTCCTTTTCATCTTATGGATGGCTCGGCGGTATTTCATATATTGCTTTGATCGGTTGCAATTTGTTCGTCGGTATTCGAACAGTATTCACAAAGTCTCCATACCAAACTCACGCAATTTTGGTCTTTGCCTGCCTCACCGCTGTGACCTTTCAGGGTATTCAAATTGACACTGAACACTGGCGGCACTTCTATTGGATGCTCGGTATGATGTGGGGGTTGTTCGCGGCAACAATGATTTACAAAACGCAGGAACAGGTTGCAGCCGCAATAGACGGAAAACAACCTCCCTATTACGAAGTGCAAGGTTCATCATGACTGATCAAGATAAAGTTCGGGTTGGTGTCGGATTGCTAGACAAATTGAGATCAGCGTTGGGTCACCGTCTCGTCGGTTCTGGAATCATCTCTCTTTTGATTAAAGTTGCGGGCGCAGGATTGAGCTATTTAATGTTTGTCGCCTTCGCCCATCTTTTGTCAGCTGAAGACTACGGGGTCTTTGCATTTTCATTCAACCTCGCCATCGTGATTTCGGCATGCGCGGGGTTTGGATATTCGACCGCTGTGATGCGCTATTGGCCAAAATATCTGGCTCAAGGTAAACCTGATTACGCCAAAGGCGTTGTAAAAATGGGATCAATCCTAACCGCTTTGGGCATTTTGATCGCGCTTGGCGTTGGTCTCGTTGGAGACAAAATTGCTGGGGCGCAATCAGCGCGAAATTTCCTGAGTGTATCAGTGTTGGCTGCAACATTTTGTCTTGGGGATTTTGCCGCTGGTGTGCTTCGCGCACAAAATAGCGTGGTTGGCTCCATGCTGCCGCGTGATGTTTTGTGGCGCATTATGGCGCCGCTTGCTGCATTTGCTGCGGTATGGCTGGGCTATGCGGCTGGCAGCGCGATGGCGATTTATATCAGTGCAGCTGTTCTATCGGTTTTGATTATTGGACAAATTTTTTTGATCAACCAAGGCGTAACAAAAGCCGCAGGGCATGTTATTGCGAAATCAGATTGGTCTGGAACCAAAGGCAGCCTTTTGCCTCTTTGGGGCGCGAGCATTGTGTTTGCGATGATTCAGCAAATGGACGTGGTTGTTGTTGGTTATCTGATGGGTGGTGCCGAAACAGGTGCCTATTTCGCAGCCCAAAAAACCGCAACTCTGCTCAGCCTCGTACTGATCGCTGGCGGATTGGTGACCGCGCCGACTATGGCAGCGCTATATGAAAAAAAGAACTATGCCGAACTTCAAAAACTCTGCAGGCAATTGGTTATGGCCATTGCTGTGGTAACGTTTCTTGGCTTTGTGTTTTTAGCGTTCACAGGAAATATTTTGCTCAGCTTCTTTAACCACAACTTCACATCGGCTTATTCAATCCTATTGATTTTAGCATTGGGCTGCATGATTGATGCCATTTCCGGCCCCACCGCTTATTTGATGCAGATGACGTCTTACGAGAAGTCCTATCTGAAAATTATGGTTGTTTGCTATGTGTTAGTCATTCTGTTGCAATTTGTTTTGATCCCGCGATTTGGTGGACTAGGAGCTGCATTCGCTTCGGCCAGTGGAACCATTATTTGGAACCTTTGGTCAATCTGGTTGCTCCGCGCCAAGGCAAAAATCGACCCTTCAATTATCGGCCTCATTTGGCCAGTTGAGCAAAAGAACTGACAAATGTCCGAACCTGAAATTGCCGTCTTGATGCCTATCTATAATCCCGATCAAGGTTTGAAAGAATGCCTAGACAGCTTGCGGGCGCAGACCGTTCCGTTTCGACTTTTCATCGTCGATGATGGCAGTAAGAAGAAGGTTGACTATAAGGCCTTCACGAAGGGCTTGGACTGCCAAATTATCGAACTGCCAAAAAATTTGGGTATTACGGGCGCAATGAATACGGGCCTCTCGGAAATTTTGAAGGGTCGATTCAAATATATTGCGCGGGTTGATTATCCAGATATTTCTGAAGCAACGCGCTTTGAGAAGCAGATCAGTTTTCTGGCCAGTCATTCGGAATATTGCATGGTCGGTACGGCCACAGAGTATCTCTACACGCAGACAGGAATGAAGGTGGCGGCCAAGAATCCTGAACTTTACGAAGATTGCGTTCGAGCCTTGCGTTACAACGCTCCCCTCACTCATGGTGCCATCATGTTCAAAGCTGATTTCTGGCGTGAACTTGGTCAGTATACGGATCAATATCCTGCCGCTGAAGATTATGCCATGGAATGCTATGCCTACTCCAAAGGCTACAAATTCGGCAACTTGTCGGAGAGGCTTTACACGACAATCGAGATCCAACAATCCATTTCTGTCGTCTCACGCGCCAAACAATTAAAAAGCAGATTGCGCTTGCAATGGCGCTATGCTGATTGGCTTTCGGTGCACAGTTATTTAGGTCTCATCCGCACGTTGTTATTAATGTACGGACCAATCAATTTCCTTCGTAAAATAAAAAACCAATTTGGCTAAGCCCTCGCTTTGGCGAAGATTGGTCGGAGCGACAGGATTCGAACCTGCGACCCCTAGTCCCCCAGACTAGTGCGCTACCGGGCTGCGCTACGCTCCGACTTGAAGCTCCGCATGTAGCATCCCTAATCACAAACGCCAAGCTTAAAGCTTTGCATCCCCGTTTTTGGCCATGAGCCACAGCATGTCGCCCCTGCGCCCCGTCAGTTTGTGGGTTTCATTGCCGACGATCAAACCCCAGCAGAGTTCGGCCGAGATGACGGCCAGTCCGACACCCAATATGCCAAACAAGGGTTGAAAAATCAGCCAAGTTACGATCAGAATAGCCACACCAATCACGCAAGCCATAGCCGAGCGCACTTGATAGCCACCAATCGAAAGCATGTGTTGGTTCATGCCGCTTACCGCCCGCACAGCTTGGCCAATGATGAACAAAACCAAAAGCCAGTGGCCATCGGCATAAACAGTGCCGAAGAAACTCAAGAAATATCGGCCAAACAAAATTGCTGCTATGAGAGCGCCAACGACCGTTGCAATTGTTACCAAATTCATCCGCATCAAAATAGAATTTGCAGCTTTTGAATCATGCACTGTTATGGCGTGGGTTAAATCGCTCAAGACAAATTGCTGCGATGCCTGAATCACGAAACCAGCAAGGCTTGCGAGACGGATAGTTAGACCAAGTAACGCCACCTGATCATGGGGTAACAAGAAG
>CAXTKN010000048.1:10563-13172 GCA_964244805.1 uncultured Aestuariivirga sp. | reverse complement strand
TCTTCAGCTTCGGATTTGGTGACGGGTCAAGACATATTGATCGACGGTGGTTTTACCGCTCAATAGGTGGCGCGTCCGCCGGACACATCAAACACCGCACCCGTCGAGAACGAACACTCCTCCGAGGCCAGCCAACACACAAGGCTGGCCACTTCATCCACAGTGCCAAAGCGCGCCTTGGGGATTTTGGCCAGCATGAAATCAATATGCGCTTGCGGCATTTGATCGAAGATCGGCGTTCTCACAGCGGCGGGCGTGACGGCGTTCACTGTGATATTGGTTTTGGCCAATTCCTTAGCGAGTGATTTAGTAAAACCAATCACGCCTGCTTTGGAAGCGGAATAAGCCGATGCATTGGGGTTGCCCTCTTTGCCTGCAATTGATGCAATGTTGACGATGCGGCCGTAATTTTGCGCGATCATGTGAGGCACAACGGCTTTGTTGGTAAAAAACGTTCCATTCAGATTAATAGCAATCGTCTGTTCCCAGCCCTCAACGGAAAACTCAGTAACCGGAACCGTGGGGCCTGTGATGCCAGCACTGTTCACCAAAATATCAATGCCGCCAATTTGCTTGACCGTTTGCTCGGCAGCATTCATCACTGAATTGAAATCCGCAATATTGGTTTTGATACCGCCGTTCACATCCCAGATGGCGACTTTGCCGCCTTCGGACTCGATACGTTTGACCACAGCTTCGCCAATGCCAGAAAGCCCACCTGTCACTACCGCGCGTTTGCCAGCAAATCTCATTTCTTGCCACGCCACCAAATTAGCAATGCCAATACAGCGCCGATACCCGCCACACTCCACACAAAAGAGTGCATATAAAACGGCGTTGCAGCCAACATCACTTTGCCCGCAGCTGTATCCGGGTTCGGGACAGGCAGAAAGAATTTGCCATAGAGATAGGCTGCCCAAATGGCGAGTAGCAATACAATACAAAAAATCATCGCCACAACCATTGCCGTTGTGATGACGGAACTCACTTTCACACCCGGCTGTGCCAATGGCAGAATGTTGTTCACCAAACCAGCCAACACAACCAACATGCAGCCGATTGAAAACAAGCCGATGCTGAAGGGTTGAAATATCAAAACCAGTGCAAAAAGCCCAAGCCCAATAATGGAATATTCCATCTTGAAGGCTTGTTTTGATGTCATGCCTTTTTCAGGTTCAATGCTCATAGGCGCACCGCCTTTCCATCTTCGCCAAACACATGGGTCTGCGCCGGATCGGGGCGGAGATGAAGCGCCTCACCCACTTTCACACGTTTTTCACGCGGCACGACCACGCGAATATCATTGCCGCCTTTGGTGCGCGCGTGAACGAGCGTTTCAGGGCCCATCGGCTCAATCAATTCGGCAACCGCTTGGATGTTTTCTGTGCTGGATTTGGCATCCACAACGAAAGCACGCGGACGGATGCCAACCGTAATATTTGGAGAATTTAATTTCCCGACCAACTCATTGGTTGAAATTTCTATATCGTGACCATTAAAATTGATTGAGGCTTTGCCTTTGCTAAAATTCTTTAACTGAGCTTCAACCAAATTCATTTGCGGTGTTCCGATGAAACTGCCGACGAAAACATTGGCAGGCTTTGCAAACACTTCATGGGGTGTTCCCACTTGTTCAATAATGCCGTCTTTCATAATCGCAATGCGGTCTGCCATCGTCAGCGCCTCCAGCTGATCATGGGTTACAATCACTGTGGCCTTGGAAAGATTTGAAAGCACTTGCTTGATCTGGCCGCGCATGGAATGGCGCAGTTCCACATCAAGACGAGACAATGGTTCGTCGAACAAGAAACAATTAGGGTCGCGGACAATGGCGCGTGCCACTGCAACGCGCTGCTTTTCACCTTCGGAAACTTGACCGGGCAGACGGTTCAGAACAGTTCCGAGATGCAGAATTTCTGCAACCTTATCGACACGTTTTTTAATTTCTGCATCGCTGATCTTTTCAAAGTGCAAGGGCATGGCGATGTTTTCACCAACGGTGAGGGCCGGATAAAGCGCATAGAATTGGAACACCATGGCGATGTCGCGCTTTTCGGGCGGCAACTCATTCATGCGTTGGCCAGCCACAATAACTTCGCCCGATGTGATGCGCTCCAACCCTGCAATCATGCGCAGTGTCGTGGTCTTGCCACAGCCCGAGGGCCCGAGAAGGCAGACCACTTCGCCCTTCTTCACCGACAGATCAACATCGCGCGCGGCAACAAAATCGCCATATTTTTTGGTCGCTTGTTTCAGTTCAATCGTAGACATCAGCGCTTTACCGTTCCGAATGTAACACCGCGCAAGAGATGATCTTGCAGGAAGAAAGTGACGAAAAAGACTGGGATCAAAAACAACGTTTCAATTGCGGCCAGCAATCCCCACAACACGCCAATGCCGCCACCTGCCACAGCTTGGCTCATGGCCACGGGAACGGTGCGCGTGTCAATGCCTGTCAGCAGCAAAGCAAACAAGAACTCGTTCCAAGTCAAAATCAAACCGAACACGAATGTGGCAGCAAGCCCTGCAAAAACTTGCGGCAAGCATATTTTGAAAAACACCTTCGTGCCCGATGAACCATCAAGGCGTGCTGCATCTTCCACATCGAG
>CAXTKN010000048.1:2983-10463 GCA_964244805.1 uncultured Aestuariivirga sp. | reverse complement strand
AAGGCTTCAGTTTGCAATTTGAAACTGGTGATGATGATCAGCAGCACGGGCAAGAAATAGATCAGGCTAATGATGCCTGCAAACAGCGTTTGGCCCCAGCCAGCCTCGCTGACACCTGAGGCTTTGCGGAAGCCCAATTTTTCCCAGATTGAAGTTGCTTCGCTCATGTCTCAAGCCCCTTCCGTGCGTCTGTTGGCGATATAGAGATAAAGATTGGTCAGTACGATCACGATGAACAGCATCACATATGAAATAGCAGCCCCTTCGCTGGTTTTGTTTTGCTCATTGGCAATGCGGATCAAGTGATAGGAAATCGTCATGGTGCCATTGCCGCCTTTGGTGAGCAGAATAACGAGATCAGCCATTTTGAAGGCTTCGATGGTGCGGAACAAAAGTGCCAGCATCAGAAGCCCGCGAATGTAGGGAAATGTGATTGACCAAAAGCGACGCCAGCCTGATACACGGTCGATGGCTGCGGCTTCGTATAAATATTTGGGCACCGACACAAGGCCAGCAAGCACTAGCAACATCACGAAAGGCGACCACATCCATGCATCGGCAAACACGATTCCTGCGACAGCACCCGCTTTATTATCCATCAAAATGAATTGTTCACCGGTAAACAAACGGATAAAATAACTCAGCAAACCAAAGGTGGGATCATAATAGTAAGAGAAGAACACGCCCGCTGCCACGACTGAAAGCATCATCGGTGTGAGTACCAGGATCAATAGATATTTGCGCAGCGGAAATTGTTTTGCAAACATCAGCGCCAATAGAAATCCGACGATCATCTGCGCAGTCACAGTGAGCACCACAAACATTGCCGTGTTGGTCAGATTCGCCCAATTTTCGGGCGCTTTCAAACTGTCAGTCAGCACTTTGATATAATTGGTGAGGCCCACGAAGCGGATGGTTTGCTGGTTGCTTTGATAGGCGAAAAACGAAAGGCCTAAAGACCACAGCAACGGAAAAATATTCATCACGAAGAGAACTGCAATTGCCGGAGCCACCAGCAAGCCACCATAATAATGACGGCGGTAGGCATTCACAGCAAAAGCGGCGGCGACCAAAGCAGCCATGGCGCCTGTAATCCAGAACGATGCTTCGGGTGGCAACGTGAACATTGACAAGATGGAGACAATCAAGCCGACGAGAATGGCGAGTTTCCAGTTATGTGCCTTTGCGTCGAATAGAGTCGGTACGGGTGTGTTAATCGTTATGGGACTCATGGGGGAAGACTGGGGCTCTCTATTTTACGATTTATTTAAATTGAAATTTCAAAATATCCGTCATGCCAGCGAAGGCTGGCATCCAGCTTTATCCTGAGCTCTAAGCTTGAACAAAGCTGTATCCCAGCCTGCGCTGGGATGACGGCTATTGGGAGGGGTGCGCCACCTCAAGATGGCACACCACTTTCGTTACTTAATCAAACCAGCTGTCGACAATAGATCCTGTTGGAACTTCGCAACATTATCCAACGTCGTCTTGGCGTCTTGCTTGCCAGTGATGGCAAGGTCGAACTGATCTTGTTGCTGGGTCAGCAATTCAAAGAATTGTGGCACATGCCACACGTCTTTTTGCCAATCCAAAGCTGCCGCCCAAGCGCGGTTCCAAGGGCGATAGGTCACATATTTTGGATCAGAGTAAACCGACTTCACAGCCGATTGTCCGCCGCCAGCCGCAAATTGGTTCTGGATGGCTGGTGATAACCACCACTTCACAAACTCCATACCTTCCTTGTTTTGCAAGTCGCTGTTCCATGTGGTGAACACGAAAGGTTGACCACCAAGATTGTTCCAGCGGCTCAGCTTGCCATCAGCACCTTTTGTGCCAGGTGGCAAACCAAAGACCAACTTGTCCGAGACCTTTGATGTCTTAGGATCAAGAGAAGCTTCGCCCAAACCAATCCAATCAATGTTCATGGCCACCTTGCCTTCACGGAACAATTCGTCGGATTTAAAAATATCCATCGTTCCGGTCTTGGCAACAGGTGGCATATATTGAATCAGACTGAGGTAATGGGTGAGGCCTTTGATCGCTTCGGGCGAGTTCACAACGCCTTCGGCTTTGCCATCTGGTATTTTCGTTTCATCCCAAATGTTTCCGCCTTCCTGCCAGATAAACCCGTTGATCTGCATTGAAGAGAAGTCATAGCCTTTGCCAGCTTGATAGGCGATGCCATAGAAATCATCATCAAGTGGTTTACCAGCCAGCATTTCACCCTTTTTACGTTGGAAGAATTTGCCGACATTTTCAAACGCTGTCCAATCCATCGCGTCAATTTCTTCGCCCGTGCAAGGCAGCTTTGAATTGAACTTGGCTTGGAATGCGGCTTGTTCACCCGCATCGCACAGAATGTCTTTGCGGCCATAAGTTACCAAAACGTCTGGGAACTGTGGAAAGCCGTAAATATTCTTCGAGGTGTACGGATAAGTTGAATACGCATTATAGAATGATGGATGAATATCAGCCATAGTTTTGGCCAGTGCCGGATCGGCCTCAATATAGTCATTCACTTTGCGGAAATATCCGCCTTCAACGAATGCGCCGAGCCATTGCGAGTCGGCCACTGACATGTTGTATTTCTTTTCGCCTGATGTGAGCGAAGCATTCACGCGGGTGTAGAAATCAGGCCACGGAATAAAATCGACATCGAGAATAACTTTGTTGCCCGATGCGGGTTTATATTGTTCGTCAAAATACTTTTTCATAATGCGTGTCGGGGGCCAATCTGGCACCGCCATGTGCAGCGTTACGTCTTCGGCGTTGGCGAAATTTGCGCCACCGACGAACAAGGTCAAAGCAAAGCCAGCAGCTGTTGCAAGTCCTTGAAGTTTTGTCGTTGCAGTCATCTTAGGTTTCCTCCTAGTTTCTATGTTTTTTAACTTCTGTCTTCGAATTTCAGGTCATGACCTGTCCGCTCGAAGCGCGGAAGATGTGGAACTTTTTATGGTCGATAAAGATTGATGCGGCTTGGCCGGGCTTGATGGATGTGGCGGCGGATTCCGGCACGACCATGCGTAGGGTTTCAGAACCCGTGTCGACTGACACGACCGTCACATCACCCAAAGGCTCAAGCATTTGAACCGTGGATTTAATGCCCGCCTCGCCCTTGGCCGCAAACCGAATGTCACTCGGCCTGATACCCAACATTGCGGCCTCACCCGATTGCGCTGATTTGATCTTTGATTTCGCGGCTATATTGCCCAGCGAAGTTTCAAACACCGATTTGTCGCTTCCCGTCTTGGCTTTGATCATGTTCATGTGCGGCGAGCCGATTTTTCCAGCCACATACATATCAACTGGATTTTCATACAGCTCATCAGGCGTGCCGCGTTGCACCACAGCACCATCACGCATCACGGCAATTTCTTCGCCCATTGATAGAGCTTCAAGTTCATCGGGCGTTGCGTAAACAATGGTCATACCAAATTGACGGTGCAGGCGTTTTAACTCCGCTCGCATATCATGGCGCAATTTGGCATCAAGATTGGTGAGAGGTTCATCGAGAAGAAGAATTTTTGGGCGGCGGATGAGGGAACGGCCAAGAGCAACACGTTGTTGCTCACCACCGGAAAGCGTATTGGGCTTGCGCTCCAAGCGGTGCGAAAGCTTCAACATTGTTGCGGTTTCTTTCACGCGCTTATCAATTTCTTCGCGGCCCACTTTGCTTTCGCGCAAGGGATAGGCAAAATTTTCATACACAGTCAAATGCGGATAAAGTGCAAAAGATTGGAACACCATTGAAACGCCGCGCCCTGTGATTGGCGCATTGGTCACATCAGCACCGCTGATCTCAACGCGGCCTGCATCAGGTTTCACCAGCCCTGCAATGGTGCGGAGTGCTGTGGTTTTTCCAACCGAGCTCGGGCCAAACAAGGCAAAGAAGCGGCCTTCAATCACGTCAAAGGAAAGTCCGGCAAGTGCTCGAACAGAATCATAGGATTTAGAAACCCCATCTAGACGCAGAGCATATTTTAACGCTTCAGACATCTCACTCCCAATTGGCCTTTTCGGCTCTCTTATAAATTCAGACTATCGCTCTTTAGAAATATTACAAGATGATAAAAACTAATTTGCCTTTTCCCATTGACCAGACTTCGCTGATTTTAGAACCGCATCTGTCACCAGATCAGTTGCGTAAGCTTCACGGAATGTCGGCGATGCAGGTTTGCCATTTACCAGTCCGTCTACAAAATCTGCGGCTTGGTGCACAAAGGTATGTTCGTATCCAATCTGGGTGCCCGGCACCCACCACTTATTCATATAAGGGTGATCGCCATCTGTCACATGGATTGAGCGCCATCCCCGGGTGCGGCTTTCGTCGCGGTGATCGAAATATTGCAGACGGTGCAAGTCATGCAAATCCCAGGCGATAGAAGCATGTTCACCGTTAATCTCAAACGTGTTGAGCGCCTTGTGGCCGCGCGCATAACGTGTGGCTTCAAAATTACCCAGTGATCCATTGTTAAATTTTGCGAGAAAAAGGCTAGCATCATCAATGCCGACTTTTTCAGTCTTTCCCGTGATGTTGTGATGGCGCTCTTTCACGAATGTTTCAGTCATGCCCGTCACATTTTCAATTGGGCCGTTCAACCACATGGCCGTATCAATGCAATGGGCCAGCAAATCTCCGGTCACGCCACTGCCCGCCACATTGACATCAAGCCGCCAAAGCCCAGCGCCGCCTTGCGGAAGGTCTGCACTGATTGTCCAATCTTGCAGAAACTTGGCGCGATAATGAAAAATCTTGCCCAGCTTCCCCTCTTCAATCATTTGCTTGGTAAGTGTCACAGCAGGTGCGCGGCGATAATTATACCACACCATGTTGGCCACTTTTGCCTTCTCCACGGCTTCAACCATTTTAATGGATTCAGCAGCATTGCGCCCAAGCGGCTTTTCGCACATCACCATTTTACCAGCCGCAGCAGCGGCGATTGCAATTTCCATATGCGTATCATTGGGGCTTGCAATATCGATCACATCAATATCTTTGCGCTCGATCAATTTGCGCCAATCGGTTTCGGTGGACTCGTAGCCCCATTGATCGGCGAAGGGTTTCAACTTTGCTTCATCGCGCGCGCAAATGGCTTTCAAAACGGTTTCATAGGGCAGGTTGAAAAAAGGATTGATTTGACGAAAGGCGTTTGAATGCGTGCGGCCCATAAAGCCATAACCCACCATGCCGATGTTGAGTTTCTTTTTGGCCATCATGCCACCCAGCCATGCTTGTCGCGCACTTTGATCATGGTTGCCAAAATGTCGTTCCACGTCTGTTGCTTCAGCATCACTTCATTGGGGAACATGCAGCCATCCCAACAGATGTGCTTGAACGCCTTGGTTAGTTCGCCATTGCCGTCACGCAGCCAATATCCAGCATGTTTTGGAATATCCAACTTGCCGTTCTTGTCTGTCACCATGCAATGACGGCCCGTCTTATCGTGATAGCCAAGGCCCTTCACCGTGCCATCATTTTGCGCCACATGAAAATCAATCGTCCAAGGCCGCAAGGCATCGGTCATCTTTTTGAGCGCCGCATCTAGTATCGGCTTACTCTTCCAATCAAACTTGGCGGGCAGCAAACGCGATTTAGGCGCGTTGTAACCCATCGTATAAAGCAGCGTGTGTGCCATGTCGGCCTGGAAGCCGATGGTTTGCGGGCGATCAGTTTCCTCCAGCGTATTGATCATGTCTTTCCAAGAATGCATGCCGCCCCAGCAGATTTCACCCTCTGCGGCCAAGCGCTCATCATAATCCACCGCAACGCTGCACGCTTCGCGCCAAGTCTTGGCAATCTTCTTGGTGTTGCCCGCCGGGTCTTTGGCCCAATCAGAAGGGCTTGCAGCGGAGTCAATGCGGATCAAACCATAAGGCCGGACGCCCAACTCGCGCAGGCGGTGGCCCAGTTTGCAGGACTTCTTCACATTCTCAACGAACTTCTTGCGATCAGCGAGCGATCCCATAGCAGAACCGCCACCAACGGGTGGCCAGACGGGAGCAACAATTGAACCGATCATCAGCCCACGCTTTTGCACTTTTTCGGCAAGGCGTTTGATCTCGTCATCATCGCAATCAATATTGGTGTGCGGGCCCACATGAAAAATGTCGATGCCATCAAACTTCACCCCATTGACACTTGCTTTGGCAGTTAAATCAATTAGCGTATCAAGCTCAATGCCGGGCTCTGAGTCAGCGCCTTTGCCGACGAGGCCTGGCCACATCGCGTTATGAAGCTTAGGGAAATTGTTTGCCATCGTCTTAGTCCATCCCTTAAATTTTTTATTTTTATCAATCTATGCAAGTTTTCTGTTGCTGTCTACAACTGATATATTAGTATCACAGTTATGAAATCTGAACTTGCTAAGGCAAAAGTAGATCGCAAGCGTCCTTTGCGTGACCAAATCTATGAGCTGGTGCGAAATCTTATTTTGACCGGAAAAATTGGCCCCGGCGAAATCATCGACGAGAAATTCATTGCCGCGCAATTGAAAGTTTCACGCACACCCGTCCGCGAGGCCGTGAAGAAACTGAGTGATGAGCATTTGATTGATGTGGTTGCGCAATCTGGAACCAAGGCCGCAATGATTGATCGCCACGAAGTTGAACAGGCTTATATCATTCGCCGTGCGCTTGAAATGGAAAGCGCAGCACAAGCCGTTAAAAATATGTCGACCGCCCATTCTGATACCTTAGCGGATATTCTCATGGCCCATTCCCGCGCCATTGAACGCAAAGATTATATCTTGGCCATTGCAACAGATGATAAATTTCACCGCACCATTTCAGAAATCAGCAATCTGCCCCGCCTTTGGCGCGCCATTGAAATTTCCAAAGCGCAGCTGGATCGTTGCCGCCATATGATGCTGCCGCGCTCTGGCGAAGCCGAAGCAACACTAGAGCAACACCGTGAAATCATCCGCGCGCTGAACAGTGGTGATGCCGAAAAAGCCCGCACAGCGATGGCCAATCATCTTGAGCGTTCATTTGCCAATGCTGCAAAAGTGCTGGATGCGGAAGCACTTAAATCAACACGCGGCTAGAGCATGTTTCAATTACGCCAGATGGCAATTGCCTGCGGCTCTAAACTCTTTTTGCCGAGCATAGGCTTGGCCTTGGACGGTAAAGCCCAATTCTTCGTGCCATAATTAAACGCAAATGAATATTCGCCTCGCTGCCGGATTCGAATATGCGGGGGCAAAGCAAAGGTTTCTAACTTTGCTTTTTTACACATCAATAAGATGGTTGCATGAAGCAGTTTTTCATCTGGCCAACAAGCCAGATAATTGTGGTTGGCATTGGCAATCAGAGCTGCATCTTTATTCGTAAAACGCGCTAACACCTCGGCTTTTGTTTCCAAATATTCATGCCAGCGTTCCGCCTGACCTGAAACTTTGCCCTTAACACTATGGGTCACACCGGGGCGTAAGGACGACACCTGAGTAATCCGTGTACTGAGTAATTCGCGCAAAGGCCCGGG
>CAXTKN010000048.1:0-2883 GCA_964244805.1 uncultured Aestuariivirga sp. | reverse complement strand
TCAGCGCCATGCGCCAATGCTTCCCATGTCCATAATCTGATCATGCCCGGTTTTGGCACCGGGTTCCAAGGCGCCCAATTCACCGGGCCTGGCATTTGCTCCATCACCCAGAAACGCCCGCGCCCCACACCACGATAGAGGTCGTGATGAAATGCAGCAATATCAGGGTGCGCCGTCTCGGCCCATGTCACGTGGTCTTCTTCAGAAAATGGAAATTGCTCGGTAAACCCAACTGGGTAGGAATCCCATGATGCTAGATCAAGATTTTCGCCTAATTTCCAATGATCAAACTCATTGAAGAAACCCATAAAATTATGCGTGATGAATCGGCCTGGCGAATGTTTGCGAATAATATCGCATTGCATTTTATCGTAGGCCGCCACCTGATCAGATTGGAAGCGCCAAAAATCCAATCGTGCTGCTGGGTTGGTTTCCGTCACAGTCAGATTGGGCAAGCTCACTTCGTCGAAGCTGTTAAGCTCCATCGACCAAAACACATTGCCCCAAGCTTCATTCAATTGATCCGTGGTCTGATATTTTTTGCGCAAGTAATTGCGGAAAGCTTTTAGATCTTCTAGGCCCCAAGACAGCACCGTCAAATGGCAACCGTATTCATTATCAGTTTGCCAGCCCGCCAAGGCTTTGTGATTGCCGTATCGTTTAGCCAAGTTCTCGACAATGATGGCGCTTTCGCGCGCATAGGTTTCGGACGAAAATGAATAATGTCTGCGCGATCCAAATCCGCGTGGGCGTCCCTGCTCGTCGACGGGCGCAATATCAGGATGTTCATCCATCAACCATTTCGGTGGTGTTGCCGTTGGCGTTCCAAGCACAATTTTCAATCCGGCTTTGCCCAGCACATCCATCGCGCGGTCAAGCCAGCCGAAATCATAAGCGCCGCGTTTGGGTTCTAAGCGAGACCACGCAAATTCGCCAATGCGCACGAAGCTGATGCCCATCTCGCGCATGCGCCGTGCATCATCGGCCCAAATTTTTTCGTCCCAATGTTCGGGATAATAACAAACGCCAAGCATTATTTTGAAAGATCGCCGTTCAAGATGGTTTTGCCGGCAGCGTCGAACACATGGCAGGCCTTTGCTGGCATGCCGAACTTAATCTCGCTGCCCTGTTTTGCGCTTGTCAAACCATCGGCCTTCACCGAGAGGTCCGAACCATCGGCCAAGCTGGCATAAAACATGGTTTCGGAACCCAGATATTCGGCAATGCGCAATGTGCCTTTCAATTCGCCATCATTCTTTTCACCAATGGTCAGATGTTCGGGCCGGATGCCGAGCGTTACGGATTGGCCTTCAGTCACTTTCTTTCCCTGATCATCCAACACAATTTTAGTGCCTCCGGGCAAAGCTACGTTGATTTTGCCACCCTTTGCAGGCAAAGCCGTAGCCTTTATGAAATTCATTTTTGGTGAACCGATAAAGCCCGCCACGAACATATTATTGGGGCGATGATAAAGTTCCAAAGGCGAACCAACTTGTTCAATAAGGCCTGCATTCAATACAACAATCTTATCAGCCATAGTCATGGCCTCCACTTGATCGTGGGTCACATAGATCATCGTTGATTTCAGATCTTGATGCAGCTTGGTGATTTCAATACGCATTTGCACGCGTAAGTTCGCATCCAAATTTGACAGTGGTTCGTCGAACAAAAATACTTCGGGCTGGCGCACGATGGCTCGGCCAATGGCGACGCGTTGGCGTTGGCCACCTGAGAGTTGCGAAGGTTTGCGCTCCAGCAATGGCCCAAGCTGCAACATATCAGAGGCATGTTTCAGTTGCTTTGCAATTTCGTCTGCTGGCGTCTTTGCCATTCTCAAACCAAACGTAATGTTTTGAGCCACGGTCATATGCGGGTAAAGTGCATAGGACTGAAACACCATAGCCACGCCGCGATCAGCTGATTGCACGTTTACCATCGGCATGCCGCCGATTTTCAAATCACCCGACGTAAATTCCTCAAGCCCTGCGATCATGCGCAGTAAGGTGGATTTGCCGCAGCCTGATGGACCTACGAAAACACAAAACTCACCATCGGCCACTTCAAGGTTCACACCCTTGATAATGTCAACGGAGCCGAAAGATTTACGCGCATTGTGCAAAGTCACATTGGCCATGATTAAAGCGTCCTTTCAGATTTAATTTCGAGAAGAATTGCAGATTCAGGATAGAGAATGGGAAGTGGGATACCGTGCGAAGAAATTAGGTCGCCAGCGATTTTTTGTTCACCGTTCAAAATGCTAAGTTGCGAGGCAATGCTGCGTGCAAATTTGTATTTCACCGGGCCAATCTCGCGCACGGTGAATGAATGGCTGCCATTGTAAAGCGGCAAGCGCAGCGGTGCGGGTTGCTCACGCTTTGGATGCGGGCCTTGTGCCACGGCCACAATCATATGTTCGTGGCGAGAATCTTCATCATGTGAGGTCACACCAAAAACATAGCGGCCATCGACGACTGGCAGGTCAAAGCTCGTTGCATCTGGCGAATGCAAAACATTGCGCAGAGATTTATGCAGCGCGATCCAATCTTTAAGTTCTTCAAGCTTCTCAGGCGATAATTTCGATGGATCAAGCTCCACGCCCATATGACCAAAGAAGGCAACGATGGCCCTAAAAGCAAGTGTGTGTATGCGCTCTGTCTGGTGATTAGGCGAAGCCGAAATATGGCAACCCATGATTTCAGGAACGAGAAACCGCCTTGCTCCCCGTTGTATTTCCAAGCGCTCTAAAGCATCGGTGCAATCAGAAACCCACACACGGTGCGAATGTTCCAGCACACCATAATCCATGCGCCCGCCGCCTGATGCGCAAGACTCGATTTCCACATTTGGATGGGCCACACGAATGCGGTTCATCAATGCATAGAC
>CAXTKN010000047.1:8596-13452 GCA_964244805.1 uncultured Aestuariivirga sp. | reverse complement strand
TAGTTTAAAGCCATTACATTTGAACAAGAGTGGCATGAACTCGGTTTTACTCATTGCGTAAGATATGCAATCGCCAAAATTGAGTTGCGCTTGATGACCTTGGCCCTTGCCATATTTTTTGAATGCCAAGATTGTTTGATGAGCTGCTGTTACCGAAAAATCGGCGATCTCAATTCGCGTTTGACGCATCAGATTTTGGATTTCTTGAACGCTAGAGTTACCAATACGAAGATTAGCCACCATGCAGGTTTCCAAAAATGTTGGTGATGGAATTGGACATTTAGACTTGGTCGACAGATAATTGGCAAAGCTATCGCTATTTGGTTCGTTGAGAAGGATTGCAATCAAAACCGATGAATCGATGATCGTCACTTTGGCAAACCATTCTCGTCGTAAAGAATTTCCTCGGCGGGCCTATTATCTAGAATTGGTAATTTAGCGACGCGGTTTTGAATTTCTCTAATTCCGGCCAAAAAATTGTCGGATGGATGCGCATGTCGCAGGGATTATTGTCGCTCAAGTTCGCGACGCGCGTCTTCGAGCAGCGCCACGGTGATAGGCTTGCCAGTTACACGCGCCAGTTCACCGGATACCTCTTCAAGTTCCCGATTTTTTAATGCTTAAGGCCACTTTGCTACCTACTACCTAACTTTGTAACTGATACCTAAGCAGTACAATACCAAGCATTCTTCAACTCTTATAAATCTTCATCCAATCAAACAGCTTATCAAACCCACCAAATGGATAAAGATGCGGTGCAGCAATGTTGAGCTCTGGTTTATCAAAATGCAGCAACGCCAGTTGATCTACGAATTCCGTCGGCTCAGAGACAGAAAGCAATTTGGTAATATTCAAAGCTTGCTTGCGAATAAAGCGGGCTGAGTTGCCAACGCCACACATTGCGGCATAGCGCACCAAAGTTTTAATCGATGCAGGCCCGGGCACGCCCACATGAAGCGGCAGTTCAATGCCCTGCTCGCGCAAGTGCCCCGCCCATAATGCCAGCGGTCCAGCATCAAACAAAAACTGTGTGGCAATAAAGCCTGCCAGGTTTTTTTCCTTCAGCCACGCTTGTTTGGATTTCAGTGCTGCCAGCAAAGCTGCTTCACCATGAATTTTGGTTATGTCTGGATTACCTTCAGGGTGCCCCGCAATGCCGATGTTCTTTAGTCCGTTGGCTTCAAACACACCTGATTCCATCAACTGAAGCGCCGCATCATATTTTCCGATGGGTTGTGGCGCGCCGCCGCCCAAGCATAGAATCGTCGAAACCTTCGCCTTTTCGGCAAACGCGCCAATGCGCGATTTCAGATCCTCTTCATCCCGTACAAAACGGGCGGGCACATGCGGAATAGGTTCAAATCCTGCGTCACGCAGGGCCACACATGCGTGAATTTGCGCATCAACTTCAGCAGGGTCAATCAGTGCGATGAACACCTTCGTGCCTTTGGCAAGACTAGCACTTAATATTGGAAGCTTTTCAATTTGCTTCGGCGTAATTTCAACCGAGAGCTTTTCAAGGAATGCTTTGCCTGGATTTTCCATCAGGGCCGAGGTGGCTTTGCTGTGCAAATGGGGGGCGTTCATCCGTTGGGCTCCGTGATTATGCTTTTGAGATTGCCCCAAGCCCTTAAAATCGCTCAATCATTAGCGACAGTCAACGCCTGAATACGACTGTTAACGCTGTTCAAAGTCGTTTTTAATCATCCGAATGGCGCTAGTGGACAATGATGCATATTTGGCGTTAAAGAGAATTAACGGAGATTTTTTGATGTTTGGCGACAAAGCAAAAGAACTGCCACAAACAGTGGCACTCGTTCTCATTCCAGAATTCACGATGATGCCGGTCACATCAGTCATCGAGCCCTTGCGCATTGCTAACAGGCTTTCGGAAAAAACACTCTATAAATGGACATTGCATTCGCTGGATGGACAGCCGGTTTCCGCCTCCAGCCAAATATCAACGATGGCCAATGGCGATCTTGAAACCATTCATCCCGATGCAACAGTTGTTATTTGCGCGGGCCTCAATGTGCAGCGTCATACCGATAAACGGATGCTCAGCTGGCTGCGCAAAACCGCAAGACGCGGTGCGGTGATTGGTGCTGTTTGCACGGGCGCGCACATTTTGGCTGAAGCAGGATTATTGGATGGCTATCGCTGCACCATTCACTGGGAAAATCTTCCGGGCTTTTCAGAAGCGTTTCCTGAAATCAACGCAACAGGTGGCCTGTTTGAGATTGATGGTGATCGCTTCACAAGCGCGGGCGGCACCACAGCGATTGATATGATGCTAACCATGATCGCCAGCCAACATGGGCCGGATCTGGCTGCATCAGTTGCCGAGGCTATTCTCCATTCGCCCATCCGCCATCATAGTGAAAATCAGCGCATGTCGCTTCCAGCGCGCATTGGCGCGCGTCATCCAAAATTGGTTTCCATTATTGAAAAGATGGAAGAGAATCTCGAAGATCCATTGTCGCCAAGTCTACTAGCCAAACAGGCGGGGCTTTCAACTCGTCAGCTCGAGCGTCTGTTCCGGCGTTATCTTGATCGTTCACCAAAGCGCTACTATTTGGAGTTGCGCTTGAAGAAGGCGCGTTCACTTTTATTGCAGACCGACCTGTCGGTCATCAATGTGGCATTGGCTTGTGGCTTTTCATCACCTTCGCATTTTTCAAAATGCTACCGGGCTTTTTATGGCAGAACACCTTACCGTGAGCGCGGTGTTCCCGTTTCTGAGCCTGCATAAATAGGCGGGGAGCAAGCTTTACAGCTCGCTCCCCCGGCTAGCACAAATTGCGACTGGGGGCAGTAAACAATAAGTGCCCGCCGATCTCTTGCAATTATAGATTGCGGACAATTCTAAAGAATACAAAGCACATTCTCATGACGCTGGTCAATAGTATTGCGCAAAATTGTTAAGTTATGCCTAAAGTGATCGCATGAGTTGAATTATTATTACCTACAACAAGAAACTGTAATCGCTGAGGTTCCGATTAAAGACAGCATTGTATTCAATCGTTTAAGCAATCGACGGCAACTTAAGATTGAAACTTAGACCGCTCCACTCGGAATCAGAAAGTTCAATTGCACCGCCATACATCGAAGCTGTCTCCGAAATAATAGACATGCCAAGGCCAGAACCAGGTTTGCTTTCATCCAAACGTTGGCCGCGCTTCAGGGCTTCGGCTCTATTTGCAGCCGGAATTCCTGGGCCGTCATCATTCACAGTAAGCATCAACCAAGACCTGCCGTCATCGCCGCTGGGTGCAAGCTGAACGGCCTTTACAAGAATCTTAGACTTCGCCCATTTGCAGGCATTGTCCATCACATTGCCAACCATCTCTTCCAGATCTTGCCGCTCACCGCGAAATCGTAGATTTGCCGGAGCATCGACGGTAATTTTCAAATCACGATCGCGATTAATCCTCATCAAAGTTCGCGCCAGCGATTGCAGCACGGGTTCCACGTCCGTTGCCGACCCAATGGTCTGTGCCCTTGCTGCTCGCCGTGCGCGATCCAGATAGAGGTTGACTTGATCGCGCATCACATCAATCTGTTCTTTCACCTTATCAGCAAGTGGGCCTTTATTATCGCGGGCTTCATTGGTCAGAACACTGATGGGGGTCTTCAATGCATGGGCCAGATTTCCAACCTGCATGCGTGCCCGCTCGATCACTTCGAAATTCGCTTGGACCAAAAGATTAAGCTCATCGGCCACAGGTTGAATTTCACCTGGAAAATTATCATGCAGCATTTCAATTTTGCCGCCGCGAATATCATTAAGTGCGTGCTGCATTTCAGCAAGCGGGCGCAAACCAAACCGCACCTGCGCCAATAGTGCCAATAAAAGACCCGCACCGAGAAGACCCAAGACTGTCAAAAGCGTCTGCCGAAATGAAGTAACTTCGGCTTTCAATTCATCAAAATTGCCCGCAACCAAAAATGAGAAATCTTGCGGACTGCCAAATAATTTCAGCCGTTGCTCAATCACCCGCAGCTGCTTGCCTTCTTTATCGACAGCAGAAAAGCTTGCAACCCCTTCAGCATCGCGTTTACCAAGCGCCGCATTGGGCACCGCAATATTTTGCTCCAGCAGAGAATCTGAAGCCAATAGTCTTTCGCGCTTGTCAGTCGAACTCACCTGCCAATACCAACCAGACAGCGGCAATGAAAAACGCGTATCAGCAATAGGCCCTTGCAGCCTTGGCGTTCCATCGGCAGTGAGTTCGACATTAGCGAGAATGCCGTCCAACGCAGCCTTCAAGCGTTGATCAAAATTTCTTTCCAAGGCCTGCTGAAAAAGTGCATTCAACAGAAACGCCGCAACGGCCAATAGAACGACCGCAATTAAAGCAGATGAAGCCAGCAGCCGAAACGAAAGTGAGTTAACCCGCATTCCCTTGCTCGCTCATGCAATAGCCCATGCCGCGAATGGTTTGCAAAACATCAACACCAAGCTTCTTGCGCAAGCGCCCCACAAACACTTCCACCGTGTTGGAGTCTCGGTCAAAATCTTGATCATAAAGATGCTCAACCAATTCGGTGCGCGAAACCACTTTGCCATTATGATGCATCAGATAAGACAGAAGTCGAAATTCGAGTGAGGTCAATTTAATGGCATTGCCATTCACCGTGACCTTTGCATTAGCCGTATCAAGTGCCACAGGCCCGCATGTCAGCTCGCTGGTTGCATGGCCTGCACTGCGCCGCAGCAGTGCACGAACCCGCGCCAGCACTTCTTCCATGTGAAAAGGCTTGGTCACATAGTCATCGGCACCAGCGTCAAAACCTGCCACCTTGTCGCTCCAGCGGTCACGCGCTGTGAGAATGAGAACAGGTGTCTTCTTGCC
>CAXTKN010000047.1:2273-8496 GCA_964244805.1 uncultured Aestuariivirga sp. | reverse complement strand
GATGTTGCGTCAACCATGACTCGTGTCACGCTGCCCCCCACCTTAAGAGTGACAGCATAAACGCCGGAGGGCAAGAGCTTCACATTCAAAACCTTGGAACCAGGCACAGAGTCTTTGGCAATCACTGCGGCTTCAGAAGGTGCAATCGGAAATTGACCAACATCTTCAACAAGTTGGATCACAGGCACGCGCAAAGATTGGGCGCTCGCCGGGCTCACGCCACACGCCAAAACGCCACTCATCAAAACACTAATAACCAACAACATCTTGTTCACGTCAATAACCCCCAAAAGTTCAGGCTGCAGCTATAGGCGAGGCAAGCTGAATGCAAGATGAACAATCATCACTCGCCCTTCGGCCTCTCCCGAAATGGGTCTTGGCCTCTGGCAATTTTATCCAATTGCTCTTTGGTAAAGTTCTTGGGTTTAACGATCTTCCAGATATCGGGTATCAATTGTCCTAAAACAATCTCAACCAACCCAACCCAAAAGCTGGGTGAGCGCGCGACCATGAAGGCCGCAGCGCCCACACCGATCAGTGTCGCCATCAGCAACACTGCATCCGTCACTTGATCACCTTGCCGGTTGTGTTGGTGCGCACAGACCATACAGCCGTCACCAAAGCCACAAGCCCGGTCACCACAGAACCATAGTCACCAGAAGGCAACACGCCTTTGCCGATCATATAAGCAATCACAGGGGGCAAGACAGCGCGGATCACGCCGCCAATCATATCGGTGTTCATCATTCATATTCCTCAATTACCGTGGTTCCGCCACGGCAGCGGATTTTAGCCCAGAAGGGCAAATTGAAAATGCATGCCGTCAGCGCGGCGTTCATTTGCGGACGAGCCATCACCATTCCAGTCCCCGCCCCACACGCCACCCAATTTTAAAAATGGCTCAACCACTTCTTGGCGCAGAGTTGCAAAATGTGGCGTCTGGTCGTGTAATCCATTGCGCGGTGCATCAAAATCCATGGCGCAGCCATAAGCATGCATTGATAAATGTTGCAGACCGCGCATCGTGCGAAAACAATAGGAGCCAGAAAAAACACTCATGCCCCACTCATCAATCACACGTTGATCGTGCCCGGCATTTTTCCAAACTTCGTTGAGCCATTCAAGAGTGGCCGCAGCGCATGCCCTGTGAATCGGAAACTTCACCACAGGCTTGATCATGCGCATAAAAAAAGGCGGCGCGATGTGGATGATATGCGAGCGATACCAATCCTGAGAAACCACAGCAGCGCCATGCCGCCGCGGATTACCATAAAAAAATTCCGCCCCGCTTTGTTTAGGCCAAGCCGTCATACTAAGTCCTTTTGAGAATTTAAGTTTCAGGAATTTTGAGAACAAATTATGCGCTGCTTTAACCATTTAACACCGTCACCCCGGCGAAGGCCGGGGCCGGGCTAAAAACCTGCAATGCTCTTAAGAAGCCCAATCCCCGCGTTCGCCGGGATGAAGGGTTAAGTGGTGGAAAGAACGTGGTAATGCACTAACCCCGCCAGCCCAAAACCAATGGCACATATTTCCCCAATGCCGCACCAATCGTTGCCGCCAAGCCGATCACAATCATCAACGTGCGCCAGCCGCCTTTAACACCGACCAGAGCATCTCTAATTTCACGAACATCCACACGCATCGCATGCAGCTCAGATTCAACCGCCTGCATGCGCGCTTCGAGATTGCCGATTTCGCGTTCAATATTTGTTGTCATCATCACCACCAATAAATCATCACCAGTCCGTTGCCGCCATTGCCGCCGATGCCGCCTGTCACACCGGCCCCTGCCCCACCACCGCCTGAGCCAATGGCACCATTGCCGCCACTACCGCCCGTTGCCACATTGGAAGAGCCGCCGCCCGCGCCACCGCAAGCGCCAAACGGCACGAGGCTATAGAAACCGTCATTGCCCCTGGCCGCCGCCAAGCCGCCTGCGATATTCGGAAACCAGCCCGCACCGATGATTGCTCCTCCGGCAAAATCAGCGCTCGTGGTGCCACCACCGCCAGCGCCGCCAGAAATATTGAGGCCATTGCCCCAAGTCACCGCTGTGCCGACGCCTCCAGCAATTGCACCACCGACCCCACCCGATATGCCAGCGAAAGAAGCAAAGTTGCCAAGGGCTGAAAATGGCCCAGAACCGCCAAGAACCGCAGCACTGCCCGCTGCACCCGCCGCACCCGCTACTGTCGCTGAGCCAACGCCGCCACCCGTCGGCACGGAGTTCGCGGACTGAATGATCAGATTGGCACGTATGCTATTGGGTTGCAGGCTCACAAAAGATTGCGCGCCGCCCGCTCCGGCAGAACCTGCATTTCCGCCAAGACCACCGAGTCCCACATTGGCATAAAACACATCCGGCAAAATATCCGACGGCAATTGCACCACTGAAATCGTAGACGAGCCACCGCCGCCAGAACCACCTCGCGCTGTGGCAGCCGCAGCAGAAAATCCGCCGCCTCCGCCTGCACCAGAGCCGATACAAATGATGCGCAGCTGACTTTTGCCGCGCGGTTTGATGATGGACTGCCAATCATTTGCACCGAGAGCATTGTAAATTTGAAAGTCAGCGCCATTTCTCGTATTGGGCAGATGCGTAAAATCCAACATTAATATTGCCCGCCTATAACTGAAACCTGATAGCCAGCCGCAACAGCAGTGCCGATGGTCGCGTTGATTTTAAATCCCGCTGGCAGCGCGAAATTCAGCGGCAACACATAATCTGCTTGTGCGGCCACTTCGGAAATCGTTGTTGCGGGCAAGGTCAACTCAGCAATCAGTGAATTATTGGCCGCTGTCGTGTTGACGCCGCCATTGTTAATGAACACCCGGAGCACTGTGGCTACATTTGTGCCGAGCGAACGGGCAATGAGCTTCTGCACAAAGTTGCCAGCATTATTGCCAGCGCTGTTGCCGGTTGCCACAGTGGTCACTGTGCCCGTTCCATCCTTTGCAATATTAGCCGCAATGAGAGTCGTCGGGCCCCATTGAATGGAACCTACGCTTGAAAAAATTGGTGTTGTATTTGCTGGCATATTTATATCCTCAATTCATTGTGAAAAAGCGTACTTCAATTTTTGCTTGCACAGACGCCGCGATTACTAGATCAGCGACGTCGGCATAAGCGGTAGTTGCGAGATTGCTATTGTTGGAAAGAGCTGCGGAAGTTGGCGCTGTGGGCGTTCCCGCGAGCGCTGGGGAAAAGAGAGGTGCTTTCAAATTAAGTGCTGTCTGTTGCGCTGTTGAAACAGGCTTGCTCACATCGGATGTGTTATCGACATTGCCCAAACCCACCGCAATTTTATCCAGCGTCAACCAACTCTTGTCACCCCGCCAATATTGCGCCGTTGTTCCGGCAACAATAATGGGCTCCTTGGTGGCAATGCTGGTGGCTTGTGCGGTTGAAACTGGTTTGCCCGCATCAGAAGTGTTATCAACATTGTTGATACTCAGCGACGTGCGCGCTTGGGCCACATCCAGCGACCAGATCGTGCCTGTGCCTGTAACAATAATATCGCCCTTGTCACCATCCGTAACACCGCCACTTCCAACAACATCAACACTCGCGCCATTCTGCCGCGCTCGAAACTTGCCACTGGTTGAATTATACCAAAGTTGGCCATTGATTGGCGTTGTAGGATCAGCGACTTGCGGATCGAGAACAACATTGTTCTTCATCGTCACAAGGCCGGAAGCTCCCGACACAATGAACGATTCAAAGTATGTGGCTCCATCACCACTCACTTTGAAATGCAAATTATCATCACCGGTCAAACCAACTTCCGCGCGACCGGAAAAATTATCCTGGAACAAAAGACTTGCCGTATTTGCAGCAGCATTCTTGTTCACTTTAAATTGAATGCCAGCGCCAACATGGTTGAACAAAACCGAAGATGAACTGACCGCCAATTTGTTAGTCGCATCGGCAGTCGCGTTCACACCCAGCAAAGTAAGGTTCTGCAGCTGCGTTGGTGTTGAAGGCCCAGCCCAAATCGTGCCATCGAATACCAGCAAAATATTTTCAGCTTCAACCCAAAGCCGCCAACCTTTGCGTGGGCTCAAAAACCGCCAAGCCCCCTCCATGCGCAGCGCCACTTGGCCTGCCTGCCCCGCCCAGTCACCAGTTGGACTAGCCGCAATGAGATACCGATCACCATCGACAATCACAGCCGGCGGTGTGCTCAGGTTTCGTGAAATAACTGAAAGATGCAAAAGCCCATCGATCAACGACAGCGCTTCATTGTGTGTCACATGTTTTTGCGCTTGTGCCGATGCCAGATAGGGCAGTGCAAGCAGAGGAGAATTAGGCATTGAAAGTCCTTTCAAGAATATCGCCAGCGCCAACCGTCGCACTGATCTGGGCCACCCGCAGTTTCACAGCAGCAGGTGAACCACCAAAGTCAGTTGTGAAATCTGCGCTGCTATAAAAATAATTTGGCGCGCTCAAAACCAAACTTCGCTTCAGCAACGTCCCCGCATAGATCTCAAGTCGGTATTGTTCAGTTGCCTCGCCCAGCGGCACTTCGGCCAATTCCCACAAATCGCCATCAATGCGGGTGCGCCTGATCCATGATATGTTGAAACCACCCGCAGCCGCTGCCATCCTGATTTGCGCTGGCCGCAGTGGTCGCAAAGACTTAAGTTGCCCGGCATAAGTAAGTTCAAGATAGGACGGATGACCATAATCAAACTGCGCTGGCCCTAACCGCCACGTTGCCGAAAGCCCCGCTTCGGTCAACGTCATATCGGGTTGAACCACAGCGGCATTGAGCAAAATAAAATTCTGCCCCACTGGCCTTGAAGCCAACATTTCAGCTTCCGAACCCGCTTGCCCACGCAAAAAACCAGAAAGCCGATAAACATTCGCAGCAATCAAATTGGCTTTCTGAAACTGCAATATCTCATAGCCCGTTGCTGAATCGCCAATCACAGCTGTGTTTGCACCGCCCAACATTTCGTCGGCACTAATTGACGTCAACGCGCCGTACCGCATCTGCACATCTAACGTTGCTGCATAATCAATTCGGTGCGGATTGCCCGCTGGCCACATATTCAGTGTCGTTCCCATCGTCGCTTGCTGCGATAGCAGTCGATTGAAATTAAAACTCGATGCGCCCATCTTTTTAACAAGTGCCAAAGTTCCGGGCCATGGTGTTTCTTGTGCTGCAACCCAAGGCGCAGCTGAACCAGCTGCCGCTACTAATGCCAAATCAAATATCTGCGCATCGGGCTTTCCATAAATCTGCGGCGCGGCGTTGGCCCCCAGCCTTTCATTGGCCGGCGGCGCTTCATAAACAGCAGGGTCATGCCCCACCGCTTCAATCTTCCGTGCCGCCCCGGCAGCCACAGATTTCACGCGCCACAAGCCGCCACCGATACTCAAAACATCGCCCGCTTCAACCCACTCAAAGCGTGGCGATAATGTAAACTGCGCCGTCTCCCGTGCCGCCCATGCTTCTTCTAACGCCACATCAACCCGCGCTTGTGCTTGCGCTTGGCTTAAAGCGGCTGGTAAATTCAAATTAATCTCGCGCGAACTCCCCGTTCCGCTCTTAAGCCGTGAAACAGTCGCACTGCGATAATCCAAGCCGGATTCAGCATAGATCAGCCGCACAGCTGAGGCCATTTCAGTTTCTTGCGCGCGAGTATGATTGAAAATTGATTGAGCAGAATTCTCTTCGACTAAATCATCGCCCAACACTGCAACGGAACTTAAGGTGCGACGCGCCCGAAATTTCAGCTTGCCTTCAGACTCGACTGCATCAATGGCAAAACTTTGCAGCAAGCGCTCAAGTGCATCGCGTGCCGACATCGGTCGATCAAGCACAAAGCCATCAACCAAGCCTTCAACGCCCGAAATATCAACATCAACAAATCCAAAGCGTGCCGCGATTGATGTAATGAGATCACCTAGATCCACCGCGCCAATACGACCATTCAACCAATGACCCTTGGCGTAATTTGCGCTATCGCCCCACACATCACTGCGCGCTGGAAATGCTGGAAAAGGTCTCGCATCCCAAGCCCAATAAAAAATGCGTTTCGCATCCACCATCGGAGCCCCATAAATGTTAGACACCGGGTTGCCCGCCGAATTCGCGCTCCAATAATCCTGCATCACGCGCAAATAAGCATTTTGTATTTGCACATCCTGCTGCCCACCAGAATAGTAAGGCCACGAACTCTCAGACGATTTCGCATCATAAAACGCGTTGGG
>CAXTKN010000047.1:0-2173 GCA_964244805.1 uncultured Aestuariivirga sp. | reverse complement strand
GCATAATACCAATCATAATTCTCGCCGCTTGTAATGCGGTTCTTCAAATAATTACGATCATAGATACTGCGCGTGCCAGCAGCATAATCCAGATGAGAATTGCCATCGCGCCAATCAGAAAGCGGCTGATAATTATCAACGCCAATAAAATCAATCGATGAAGATGACCATAATGGATCAAGATGAAAATACACATCGCCTGAAGCATCACGTGGTTGATGCCCAAAATATTCCGACCAATCTGCACCGTAAGAAATCTTGGTGCCAGGCAAAATCGCTTTCACCTCAGCTGCTAATGTCAATAAAGCTGCAACAAACGGATAATTGTTTGCAGAAGAGCGCAAAGTGGTCATACCCACCATTTCGCTGCCCAACAAAAACGCATCCACGCCACCTGCCGCCGCGCAAAGCTTGGCATAGTGCAACACCATGCGGCGGAAGCTCCATTCCGCTGGGCCAGAATAATTCACTGTGCTTCCTGAAACGGAAAATTGCGCAGGCGTTGCGGAGCCAACAAAATTCGCAATCTGTGTGGCAGCAGTGGCCGTCTTATCCGGTGTTCCAACCCGCCCGGGAGCGATACTGCCCGTCATCCGCCCACGCCAAGGATAGGTCGGTTGCGCCGCGCCGCCATAGGGATCAGCCAGCGCATTGCCCGCTGGCACGTCCATTAAAATAAACGGATAAAACATCACTTTCAATCCCCGCGCGCGGATGTCTTGTATGGCGCGGATTACGCTTGCATCAGACGGTGTTCCACCAAATGCTGACTGGCCATTCACCTGACTGACCAACCTGGCAGATGATCTGCCAATGCCTGAGACTTGCCAATCATAAGGGCTGGTGACTTTGCTGGCGCTATCAACACCCGGTTTGATCAAACATTGCCCGCAGCGCAAATCATCACCAAACCATGCGACCACCAAAGATGCAGCATCAACATTTCTGCAACTGCTTTGCATTTGATCAAGCGACACGTTCCAATCACTGCTGGTTGCCGACACATGCGCATTCTCACTCGCCGTCACACCTGCACTCGCGGTGCGAGTCACAGATGTGGTGTCATAACCAAACTCAGTCGAGCCTGGAATGATGCTCAGTGCCTTCACCGCACTTGCCGCATCATTGCCTTTACGGATCACTTCAAAAGAAAATTGTGGAAGTCGATTGCCGAAATTGGCGAGCGGTAATCGCTCAAACACAATATAGGCAAGGCCACGATATGCTGGCGCAGAAGCGGCCCCTTCAATTGCAGAAATCAAACTATCAGCGCCTTGGGTCTCCGTTCCCAGATAAAGCCGTGGCGCATAAAGTCCAATATCCACTTCTTTACCGTCAGCCCAGACGCGACCAATATCGCTGATTTCACCTTCGCAGAGACCAACCGCAAAATTTGCGAAGTAAGAATATTCCGTGCTCGAATTTGTGGCCCCGCCGCCCTTGCCAGAAGCTGATTGCGTGTTAGTCGTAGCCACCTCAATTAAATTACTGGCCCAGATCACTTGGCCCGCAATACGCATTCGACCATAAACCACAGGAATGGGTGAGCCCTCCTCAGAAGACATCACGCGCAGTGAACCTAACCTCGGCCCCTCGCGGTGCGTTGACTGCCCAAATAATTCTTGATCAATCAAGCTTCCCGCAATGCCGCCCACCGCGCGGCCAATAGCGCTGCCAATTGGCCCGCCTAAAAATCCACCCAGCGCCGCACCTGCATATTGCAAAACAACAGTTGCCATTATGCTTGTCCCTCAGGAAATCGAAACGCAAATGCCAATCTGCGCAACCACCAAGAATTCAGGGCCGCCTCGCTCACACAAGCGCCCTCTTGCGCATGAATCATCCGTGTACGGTCGATTGCGATGCCTGCATGCTTTGCAGGCAAATGCGGCTTCCATCGGAACAGTAAAACATCACCCGCTTCAAACACGAGTGGCGGTACTTCAATCAAATGCCTGCGGCCAGCGTCAGCCAAAGTTTCTTCAAGCCCCGCCTCCGCCCAATCAGGCGCATAGGCAGGCGGCAATTCCGGCTCCTCGCCAAAGCGCTCGCGCCACACCCCGCGCACAAGGCCTAAGCAATCACAACCGATATTTTTTAGGCTCGCCTGATGTCGATAAGGCGTGCCTATCCAGCCCTTGGTGAGGGTGATGATGGCGTTTTGTGTTGTCAT
>CAXTKN010000046.1:0-13494 GCA_964244805.1 uncultured Aestuariivirga sp. | reverse complement strand
AGAAAACAAAATTGTCGACGATTTTGGCGCGGAATGTTTGCAACTCAATTTTCGTCCAAAAATCAAACGGCAAAAGCGTAATGATCGGGAGAGTGAAATGTCCGGACGACTGAAGGGTAAGCGGGTTGTATTTGTCGGGGCAGCAACCGGCATTGGGCGTGCGACAGTGCAACTCTTTGCTTCAGAAGGTGCCACCCTTGTAGTCGTTGACAACAATGCAGGTGCGGGTGCCGAAACTGCCAAGTCTGTGGGTGCGCACTTCATTCAATGCGATATTTCAAGCGAGCCCAGTGTTAAATCCATGATGGACGAAGCTGACAAAAAGCTTGGTGGCATTGACGTGTTGGTCAACAACGCTGCCATCCAATACTCGGGCGCAATCACAGATTTTGATGTTGATCGCTGGGACAAAATTTATGCTGTGAACGTTCGCGGTGTTTACCTCACTTGCAAACATGCAATCCCTCACCTTAGAAAATCTAAGGCCGGGGCCATCGTCAACACAGCCTCTCTTGCTGGGTTCCGCGGCGGCGGCGGCATGACAGCTTATTCCTCGACGAAAGGTGCCGTGATTGCGTTGACCACTGCAATGGCGCTTGAACTTGCGCCTGATCGCATTCGTGTCACCGCGGTTTGTCCGGGATGGGTCGATACGCCTTGCAATGGTCCCGCTATCGACTACATGGGTGGTGCAGAAGTGCAGGCCAAGGTTTTGGCATCGATGGTGCCGTTGGGCCGACAAGCTGTGCCGTCTGAAATCGCTCCTCTATTTGTTTACCTGGCATCGGACGAGTCAATGTTCATGACAGCACAATCAATCGTCATAGACGGTGGCGTCTACAATTAGTGAAATTCACGAATTGGGGCCTTCGCTCATCGTGAGGTCTTCAACGGTGACGTTTCTTGAGACTGAAGCCAGTGAGCGCCGCCGAAATATAATTAATGCAACAATAAAATATTCAAGGAGGAACTATCATGACAATCACCGCAGCTCAGGCCCAAAAAGCGATTGCCGCAGGCCTTGCCAAAGCCAAGGAACTTAAGTCGCCGTCTAGCATAGCTATTCTCGACAGCGGCCGCAATTTAATCGCTTTTCAGCGCATGGAAGGCGCACTTCTGGCAAGCATCGAAATTTCACAAGGCAAAGCCTATACCTCAAGCTCCATGCAAATGAATTCTGGCGATCTCATGGGCTATGCTCAGCCTGGATCACCTTTCTATGGACTTGAAGTCTCCCACAAGCACACGATGGTGCTTTTTGGAGGTGGCGTTCCAGTGACCAAGGATGGCGCATTTGCAGGAGCAGTCGGTGTTGCCGGTGGAACAATTGACAACGACGTTGCAGTTGCAAACGCGGTTGCCGCAGCTCTTTGAAGTATCTGAGGTGGCGGAATAACTCTGCCACCTTTTTCTAACGCAGGTAAGTCATATGCATATTTTAGTCATTTTGCGGCTTGTGCCGGATACAAGTGAAGAACTTGAAATTAGCTCAAGTGGCAATGACATTGATCGGGAGTGGATCGGAGCGAAACTCTGCGAATTCGATGATCACGCTTTGGAAGAAGCCGTGCTTTTGAAAGAGCGTTCTGGCGCGAGTGTGACAGCCGTCGCTCTAGCAGGCTCTGGAATCGACAAATTGCTTCAAACGGCCATCGCCCGGGGTGTGGACCGTGTTGTTAAAGTAAGTCACAACTTGGAAAGTACCAGAGACACGCGGTCAGTTGCCACGTTACTTGCTTCCGCCGTTGCGGTGCTAAAACCTGATGCTGTTTTTACCGGCGTCCTTTCGCCGGAGGACGTGTTGGGCCAGCTAGCGCCGACGCTTGCGGCAACCTTGAACTGGCCGATTACCAATGCGATCAGCGGTACAAAACTTACTGACGGAAGAATTGAAGCCAGGCAGGAATATTCTGGCGGGCGTTCAGCTTTGCTCGAAGTCTCACTGCCCGCTGTATTTGGAATCCAGTCCGCTTCTCAGCCCCCGCGCTATGTTTCTGGAACCAAACTCCGCCAAGCCATGGGTGTGAAGATTGAATCTATCGAAGGTGGCCAAGCCGAGACCTCCAGGGCTTCTGTAACTGCATTGAAAATGCCGCCGAGAGGTGCTGGCGCAAAAATGCTTATCGGAACACCACAAACTATTGCTCTTGGCATTATTGAAGTTTTGTCCTCTCACAGCTTGCTTGGAAATTGAAATGCGTATTCTGGTTTATGTTGAACATGCCGAAGACCAAATAACCGGAGCGACCGCCGAGATATTAACCATGGCGCGCAATTTCGCAGATGCGAACAAGGGAACCGTTGAAGCCTTGATCGCATCCTCTAGTCCCAAATCCGTAACCGATACACTCAGCGGCGTTGACGTCATTCTTCGGGCAACGCATCCAAGTCTTGCAAACTACACGCAAACTGGCCATGCGCGGGCGCTGGAAGCTGCCATTGTGCAGCGTTCACCAGATTTGGTGTTATTTGGTTACACCTCCTGCGGCCTGGACTTGGCCCCTTATGTTGCCACGAAACATAATTTCGCCATGGCCAGCTACTGTGTGGGTTTGCGCAAGACGGGCTCTCAATTACAAGCCGATTGCCAGATGTATGGTGGAAAGCTGATGGCAGAAGTTCTGTTGCCAACACCCGCCGTGGTCGCGGTTACGCCGGGTTCCTACCGCGAGAAAAAACTGGAAGTCCGCAAGGTGGAATTTGTTGATCTGGACGTGGCGGCAAGCTTGACGCAATTGCCTGTGCGCTTTCTCGCAGCATCGGGCGTAGACCCCAGCGCCATCGACATCACGCAGATTGACAAGCTTTTGTGTGTGGGACGTGGCATTGGTGAGAAAGACAATGTTGAAGCTGCGCGCAATCTGGCGACCGCAATGGGGGCTGAACTTGTGGCCTCTCGCCCGCTCGTAGACATGGGGTGGTTACCGAAAGAGCGCCAAGTTGGCAAATCCGGACGCAAAGTAAAGCCGCGACTTTATATGAGCCTCGGCGTTTCTGGAGCGCCCGAACATATTGAGGGAATGTCGGCCTCTGACATCATTATTGCTGTGAACACCGATGCAAAAGCACCTATATTTCAATTTGCCCACTATGGCGCGGTTGTTGACAGCATGGAACTTGTGATTGCTTTGCAGCAGGCTTTAGAGAAGCGGGGCGCGTGATATGTGGGGCGATCGCGTCATTCCCCTTTTAGTTGTCACGGCTGTTTTCCTTCTCGTGGCAGCTTGGCGATTCTGGCGTGTATTGAAACCTGTTTTCGCCGCTCCCGCAGTTGATCGGTTTGATCACCCCTGGCAACGGTTGAAGGGCGTCTTTGGTGATGTTGGATTGCATCGGCGACTCCTCCGCATGCGTTACTCAGGCATTCTTCATGCCTTCATGTTCTCGGGTTTTTTGGTATTGCTCACTGTAACACTCCAAAGTTTTGGTGAAGGGCTTCTCAAGAGATTTTCGCTGGCTGCCATTGGCGGGGGTACTTGGATTGCTTTGCTACAAAACATCTTTGCAGTTCTTGTTATCGTAGCACTTTTGATGGCGGCTTATCAGCGCGGTGTGTTGAAACCTAAACGTTTCGCAACATCGCGGAAATCTGATGCTTGGCTGATCTATGGATTGGTCGCGGCGGTTGTTTTCACGCTGGTCATCGAAGCAGCGCTTCGCCAGGTTGCTACAAATAATCTTACTGCTTGGCGGCCGATCTCTTCACTAATTGCAGGCTTTTTCATGCAAATCGGCATGGGCCAACAAATAGCGCTGTCCGGGGAAAAGATTTTTTATTGGGGTCATATCGTAACAATACTGGCGTTTCTCGCTTATATTCCAGGCTCAAAGCATCGTCATATCTTCACGGCCATTCCCAATATCTATTTTCGCGCACTTGATAGGGCTTCAGAACTACCACCCGTGAACCTCGAAAAGTCACCTATCGGCGTGACAGAAATTTCGCAGTTCAATTGGAAGCATAAGCTTGACTTGATTTCCTGCACCGAATGCGGTCGCTGTGAGGCTGCTTGTCCTGCCAATGCAGCAGGACTTCCCCTCAGCCCGAAACTTGTCGTTATGGATTTGCGAGATCACATGTTTGATTGGTCGGCGGGACTTGAAACTAAAGGTCCAATGGTCGGAGGCGTCATTTCTGAGGAAACACTTTTTTCCTGCACAACCTGCCGAGCCTGTATGGATGTTTGTCCGGTACGTATTGAGCCGATGACCAAGATCATTGAGCTACGGCGCACTGCCATCGAAAACGGCAGTGTTGAGCCCATGCTTCAGGAGGCGCTCTCCAATTTACAGCGCACCGGAAACTCGCAAGGCAAGCCGCCAAGGCATCGGGCGCGCTGGACGCAGGATTTGCCATTTAAGATCAAGGACGCGCGCGAAGAACAAGTCGATGTCTTGTGGTTCGTAGGTGATCACGCGTCATTTGATCCGCGCGTGCAAACAATCACCCGCAAGGTCGCGACATTGTTGCAAGCAGCGGGTGTCGATTTTGGAATTCTTTATGACGCTGAACAAAACTCCGGAAATGATGTTAGACGCGTTGGCGAAGAAGGCGCTTTTGAAGTTCTCGCCAAAGCGAACATCGAGGCATTGTCACAATGCACTTTTAAGCGGATCGTTACAACCGATCCGCATACACTGAATGCCTTACGCAATGACTATGCGCAGTTTGGCGTGCAATATGACGTCGTCCACTATACCCAGCTCTTGCTGGAACTAGTGGATTCCAAGCACTTGGTTTTGCAAAGCGGTGGCGGCGAGACGGTGACATATCACGATCCCTGCTATCTTGGCCGCTACAATAGCGAGTTTGATGCGCCGCGCGAACTTATTGCACGCGCTGGCTACAAACTTCAGGATATGCCCCGCTCACGCGAAAACAGCTTTTGCTGTGGTGCAGGTGGTGGGCGCATTTGGATGAACGATAGCGCGATGACAGAGCGGCCAAGCGAAAATCGGATCAAAGAAGCACTGGAACTTGGTGACGTCACATCTTTCATCGTGACCTGCCCAAAAGACACAATCATGTACGGAGCCGCCATCCAAGCGCTCGGTGTTGCGCATCGCATCAAAGTGCAAGACCTTGCTGACTTGCTCACCGCCGTTTCAACTGAAAACCCAGATCAAAATAAGCAAGAAATCGTCCAATGAGGGAGGACCTAAAATGAGTAATCAAAAAGCCGGCCGAGATGATGTGGCTGATGTCTTGATAATCGGCGCGGGCGCGTCTGGTTCGGTAGCAGCGAAACATCTAGCGCAAGCCGGGTTCAAAGTCGTCTGTCTTGAGCAAGGCCAAAAGGTCGACAATTCGGAATATACCGGCTCAAAGCCTGAATGGGAACTGACGGCACAGAAGCGTTGGCATCCAAATCCAAACACCCGCGATCTCGAAAGTGACTATCCCATCGAAACGACAGACTCAGATGTTAATCCGTTGATGTATAACGCCGTCGGTGGCAGCACGATCATTTACGCGGCGCATTGGCAACGCTTCATTCCCTCCGATTTTCGGGTGAAGAGTCTGGATGGCATCGCAGAAGATTGGCCTTTTACCTATGAAGACTTAGAGCCCTTCTATGATGAGATGGAAATTGAAATGGGTGTTTCGGGCCTTGCCGGTGATCCCGCTTATCCGTCCGGCAAAGGCTATCCGCTTCCGCCCATGCCCATCAATAAAATTGGCCGCAAGGCTGCAGAAGGCATGAACAAACTTGGTTGGCATTGGTGGCCAAGCCCGAACTCTGTGCCTTCTCGCCCTTATCGTGGCCGCAATGCCTGCGTCCGGCGCGGCACATGCCTTACAGGTTGTCCAGAAGGTGCAAAGGCATCGATGGATCTTGTTTATTGGCCAGATGCGATCGCTGCCGGTGCTAGGCTGGTGACTGGCGCGCGGGTGAGCAAGATTGAAACCAATGCAGAAGGATTGGCAACGGGCGCTGTTTACATAGATCGTTCTGGCCGCGAACAGCGTCAGCGTGCACACACAGTGCTCGTTTGCGCCAATGGCGTGGGCACACCGCGTTTGCTGCTGCTTTCCGCGTCGGGTAAGCAGCCAAATGGACTTGCTAATAATTCTGGTGCGGTAGGACGCTATCTCATGATGCACCCCTATGCTTCGGTAAACGGGTTGTTCGAAGAATCGCTCGAAAGTTGGCTGGGCCCATCGGGGCAGGCCATTCATTCCCTTGAATTTGTGGAAAGCGATCCATCGCGTGGTTTCTTGCGCGGCGGAAAATGGCAAGTGATGCCATCGGGCGGCCCGCTGGGCATGCGTGCGGGCTACAGTGGTAAAGCGATGGAAGACGCTTGGGGTCTCAACCTTCATCGTAGCACGAAACAGACCTTTGGACGTTCTTTTGAATGGGGCATTACGGCGGAAGACCTGCCTGAAGCCAGCAATCGCGTGACCTTGGATTCTTCCCTCACTGACTCTGACGGCATTCCTTCGCCCAAGATCATCTACAAGAACTCAGAAAATACCCGCAAGCTTTTGGACTTCCACATCGCGCGGGCAAGGGAAGCAATGGTTGCCTCTGGCGCCAGTGAGATCAAGCACTCAGGTCTAATGCGTGACTGTGGTTGGCACTTGATGGGTTCAGCCCGCATGGGCACCAATCCAGAAACATCGGTCGTTGATCAATGGTGTCGTTCACATGATGTACCAAACCTTTATATCATGGATGGCAGCATGTTCGTGACATCATCGGCATCCAACCCGACTGCAACCATTACAGCAGTGGCACTTCGCGCCGTAAAACATATGATAGAAAATCGCAGAGACCAGGAGATCGCAGCATGAGCATTCTCACAGAAGCCGAAAGAGCAACCTTCGCCAAAATAGTCGACTATCTCATCCCTGAAGGTGAAGGCATGCCAAGCGCTAGCCAAGTAGGCGTACCTGCTACTTTGCTTGATCAGGTTTTGGCCGCTCGCCCAGACCTGACGGAAGCGCTGGTGCGCGGATTGCGCGGGGTGTCTGATTTGCCGGGGGAAACTGCTGCCAAGAGACTTAACGACACGGATCCAGAAGGCTTTCATGCGGTTTCGCTTGCTGGCTCGGGTGCCTATTACATGTCTCCGACGGTTCGCAAAGCAATTGGCTATCCGGGGCAAGAGTCTCGTCCTTTTGATCCAGAGACTACAATGGATTATTTGCACGATGGGATGTTAGCCCCAGTGATCGCGCGCGGCAGCATCTATCGCAAGGCACCAAAGTAAATTCGAACCTAAGCGGCATCTTAGGCTATGAGCCTAAGACGGCGCGAACCATCCTGTAGTTCCAAACACCGAATTGAACATGACCGAACATATTCGTCCGATTGATCCAAATCCCGATGAAGCGCGCAGGCCCAAGGTACGCGCACCAGCTGGGGCGACCGATTGTCATTTTCATATTTTTGGTGATCCAAAGAAATATCCGCTAAGCCCACACCGCATGTATGAACCAGCGGACGCCTCGGTTGAGCGCTATCTTCGCATGGCAAATACAATTGGCATTGAGCGTGTAGTGGTGGTCAACGGTAGCCCTTATGGTTCTGACAATCGCTGTATCATCGATGCCATCCAAGAATTTGGTCTCAATCGCGCGCGCGGTGTCGCGGTTATTGAACCAGATATTTCGGCCGCTGCACTTCAGGCGCTTTATATAGGCGGCATTCGCGGCATTCGGATTAACCTGATTACCGGTCGAACACCAATTTCGGCATTGCCTTCCATTGTTGAAATGATCAAGCCCTTGGGCATGCACCTTCAGCTGTGGGTCAAGAGTGACCGGCTGGAAGAAATTTCCAAAACATTACAACATATTGAAGTGCCTGTTGTGCTGGATCACATGGGCCAAGTTCCCACATCTTATGGCACTGACCATGAGCATTTCCGAACGCTTATTGGGATGCTCGAGACTGGCAAGCTCTGGGTGAAGATGTCAGGCTACCGGATTTCTTCGGGGCCGCCTTATAATGATCTACTAAAGCCCGTCTCCAAAATTCTGAGTGTTGCCCCTGATCGCTGTGTTTGGGGAACCGATTGGCCACATCCGTTGCTTGATGGTCGCGCCATGCCAAACGATGGTGATCTTCTCGATCTGCTTGCCTCGTGGTGCAGCCCTGAGCAATTCAAAGCTGTGCTGGTTGACAATCCGGCGCGGCTTTACGGTTTTTAGGGTCGCAGATGGCAATTGTGCCCAGTTCATCAGCTGTCCGACTGGGAATCGTCTTGCCGAGTGTCAATACAGTTGTTGAACCGTGGCTACAGTCTATTCTTCCTGCTGCAACAACTATTCATACCTCACGAATGTTATTGCCGGACCGCATCACACCACAAAATCTTGCTGCGATGGACCGCGAGGATGGCCAGCGCGCCGTAAAACAAATTGCGAGTTGCAGGCCTCAAGCAATTATCTATGCTTGTGTTGCGTCTAGTGTTGTTCAGGGCGATCAATATGACAGGCATCTGGTTGCGCATATGCAATCAATAACGGGGTTGCCTTGTGAATCTGCTGCGGGCGCTTCCGTTGCGGCTTTACGCGCCTTAGGTGCCAAAGCCATCGCTGTTGTTTCGCCCTATGCGAAAGATGTTGATACTGCAGAACATCAATTCCTCGAGGCATATGGGTTTCGAATTGTTGCGAGCGAAAACTTTGGGATTTCTAATTCTTTCGAACTTGCCGACGTTCCAGTGGAGCAAATGATTTCTGCCGGAAAGAAAATTGCACACAGGGCGGATGCAATTTTTCTATCGTGCATGAATGTGTACTCTCATTTTGTTGTGGAAGAACTGGAGCGGCTGACCGGCCTTCCAGTCGTCACTGCAACCACCGCAACGGCTTGGGCGCTTTTGCGAATGGCCGGAAATACTGTGCCGCTCTTGAGGCTCGGCCGCCTGGGAAACTGCCCTGCGTTGCGCGTTGCTGAAGTGAGAGCACCAGGGAGTTAGAGACGGATGATCGAGCGGGCACGCAATCTTGCCACTGCCACGCTCGGTGATGCGTTGGATATGCATGGTCTCTCGGGCGTAATGTCAGGAATAGCGCGGCGCTCAGGACATGGTCGTGTTGCTGGGTTTGCCGTGACCCTTCAGGAAGAAGTGGGGCCTCTAGGAAGTTTTGATCTCGACGAATTTGCAGTTGGTCGTGGGCTTGATGCAGTTTCGACTAATTGCTTCCTGATAGTGGATATGGGTGGTGCCGATGTTTCCACCTTTGGCGGATTGGCGGCCCTGTCACTAAAATTGCAGGAAGCAGCTGGGGCGATTATTGATGGTGGATGCAGAGACATCGAAGAAATCACAAAGTCGGGGCTTACGGTTGCAAGCCGCTTTGTGACACCCCGGACGGGAAAAGGGCGTGTGAGAGTCGTTTCGCTTGGCGAACCGGTGACCTGCGGAGATGTGCTGGTGCGGTCAGGCGATATCATAGTTGTTGACAATACCGGAATTGTTGTCCTTCCGAAGGCGCGACTAGAGCAAATACTTGACACTGCCGAAAAACTTGATCGACATGACGCGGAGTTTATCAAGCGCTTGCAAGGCGGTGCAAGTTTTAGCGATACCGCCAAATCTCTGAAGCATGTCTGAAATGACAGCGAGCGATATCAAGCACCGCTTATACACGCCATTGTTTGAGGCTCTCGGCCCAGCGGGCTTGATTCTTGATCCTCAAAAGATTGCGCCGATGACGAAGCCGTGGCGGGACAATTGGATTTCAGAGCCAGCTTTGGTTGTTCAACCCGCCAGCACTGCGGAGGTGCAAGCCGTCATTCGCATTTGCCTCGAGGCCAATGTTCCCGTTGTGCCGCAGGGTGGTAATACAGGAGTGACGGGTGCGGGGTTGACGCGTGCTGGTGGCAAAGACGTGCTTCTGTCTTTACGTCGACTTAACAAAATTCGCGCGATTGATCTTGATGACAATATGATGGTCGTCGAATCCGGCTGTATTCTGCAGGCGGTCAAAGAGGCGGCAGAAAAAATGGGGCGCTTATTTCCCATGTCTATTGGCGCTGCGGGCAGTTGCACAATTGGCGGCAATATTTCCACAAATGCAGGCGGCCTCAACGCACTGCGTTATGGCTCAATGCGCGACCTGGTGGCGGGGTTGGAAGTTGTCATGGCGGACGGTCGTGTTTGGAACGGTCTAAAACTACTGCGCAAGGACAATGCTGGCTACGACTTGAAACAATTGTTTATTGGAGCAGAGGGCACACTTGGCATTATCACCGCAGCGGTCTTGAAGCTGTCAAGCCTCCCCACCCGATCTGCAGCAGCTATTGTGGCCGTTGAAAGCCCTCGCCACGCGTTGGCTTGGCTTCGTCGTCTACTTGCGCGTTTTGGCAATGCCCTGTCGGCTTGCGAATTGATTGAACGTACCTGCATTGAAATCGCACGATTGCATTATCCGGAGACAATCGATCCATTCAACGAAAGGCATCCATGGTATGTATTGGTCGAGGTCAGTGAACTTAATCGCAATATTGAAATTGAAATCGCAATCTCTGAAGTCTTTGATGAGGCGGCAAAAGTGAGCGAAGTCTTGGATGGTGTTATCGCAACATCGAAATCTCAATCCGAAGCACTATGGCGCCTGCGTGAAGCTATTCCGGAAGCGCAAAGGCGTGAGGGGATTTCTTTCAAACATGACATTTCAGTTCCGGTTTCAAGAGTTCCAGAATTTATCGATAAGGTTCAGAAATCGCTTGTTATCCGGTTTCCCGGCATTCGTTCATTCGCATTTGGTCATCTGGGCGATGGCAATATACACTTCAACCCTATTCAAGCACGTGGTGAGCCAGTGGAAATTTGGCACCCGCGTTTGGCAGAGGTGAATCGGATCATACATGATATTGCCGTTGAACTTGGTGGATCAATCACTGCAGAACATGGCATTGGCCAACTGCGCCGTGCCGAACTTGCTCATTACAAAAGTAAGATTGATTTTGACATGATGCAGTCAGTGAAAAATGCACTTGATCCACAAGGCATTCTGAATCCCGGAAAGATTTTCTTGAACAACGAAAGGCATCGTGATGCAGCTAAATAGCCTCTTGGCATTCTTGTTTGTTGTAGTGGCTGGCATTGCGCTTGCCGTTCAAGCTCCGCTCAACGCCAACATGGGACGTATCATAGGCGGCCCCTATGCGGCTACATTGGTGACATTCGTTGTCAGCACTTTCATCATCCTACTTATGAATGCATACTCGGGCAGCCTGGAAAATATGGCGCGTGTTATTGAGCTGCCTTGGTGGGCTTGGCTCGGCGGCGTCGCAGGACCAGTTTATATGATGGCAGTGATCACAAGTGTCCCGCGGCTCGGTGTGCTCACGACCTTTTCAACGCTCGTTGCTGGTCAAGTTGCCGCTGCTGTTGCCCTTGACTCTGTTGGCGCGTTCGGTGCGCCTCTTCAGCCTCTCAGTTTGAGCAGAGTTTTTGCAGTTTTGCTGGTTTGCTCTGGCGTTTATATGTCACGCGCCTAACGCGCCACCCTAGCCACTGTCCTTATCGAGGAGGCCTGCAATTTGTGTTGCGGTTGCTGTCAGTCGAGGCAAAATTGTGCCAATGAGCCGCTGTTGTTCGCCAGCAATTCGGAGCACCAAGCTGCTGAGTGCCGCTTGAACCTTTCCATCCTTGGTCATGATTGGAACTGCAACGGCCCATATCCGCGATTGATAGATATTATCTAAATACTCTTCGTCTGCGAAAGCGTGGCCACTAAGGCGAACGTGGTCGAGCTTTGACTCCAATCCCGTGAGAAGCCTTGAACTCGAATCCCATATTCCTCCCATGAGGGCGGCGCGATCTAGGGCTCTACGTCGTTCACTTGCTGTAAGAAAGGCTAAAGTGACAAGTCCGACACCTGTTGCCAAAAGCGGCAGTCGTGCGCCCATGCGACCGGGCATGGAAAGTCCGAGCGATGCGCGATTGCTATAAACAATGATCATGGAGTCACTGTCATACATTGCGAGGTTTGATGGCCAGCCGATCTCGATGTGCAAACGATCAATAAGTGGCGATGCGAACTCAAGAAGCCTGGAGCGTGCGTCAAAGCCACGGCTGAGGGTCAGCGTTCTTCCGGTCACCCGATATGTTGTCTGCCCTGTAGTTCGATAGACGTAGCCTTCGCTGACAAGCGTTTCCAACAAGCGGATCGCTGTGGGCTGCGGCACGCTGCAAAGAATAGCGATGTCATTGACCGTGACAGGTCCATGCTCACTTACCGTTTGCAGAACTGACAATCCGCGTTGAATAGCGCGTACCGGTTCGAATGACGTCATCTCAGTCTTCCTGCACTGCTTGCATACTGAACAGCACGTGATTACTCTGCGGCGATGCTTGTCGCCTTTCCGTCCCTCTCACCCAGTGCCGAATTTATGATTTCCGCTTGTTCGCCGTCGTGCCGATCAATTGAGCCGCCCGCCGCAGCGGCCATGGCTGGCCTTCCCACGTAACGGAGCGAAATTGGAGGTGTAAGTTCAAATAATTGATCGCGAACAAATGTGTATGCACCCTGATTACGCGGTTCCTCTTGGCACCACACAAGTTCGGCGTCAGCATTTTCATCCAAGATTGATCTGAGAGGTTCCAGTGGAAACGGATAGAGTTGTTCCAGTCTTAAGAGCGCCACATCAGCACGTCGTTGCTGCGCCAGCGCGACATCCAGGCCAAAAAATATTTTGCCGGAGCAAAGCACAATTTTTTTGGCCGGTTTGGATGAATGAGACAAAAGAATGGGATTGAAGCTGCTGTTTGGCCCGAAGTCAGAAATCTGTGACTGACACTTCTTTTCACGCAGCAAGGATTTAGGTGCTATGAGGAAAAGCGGCTTACGCAGGCTGCCCTTTTGTTGGCGGCGTAGAAGATGGAAAAGATTTGCAGGCGTTGAAGGATTGGCCACGATGATATTGCCACCAACACAACTTTGCAGAATGCGCTCAATGCGCGCCGAGGAATGATCCGGCCCTTGGCCCTCTTGACCATGAGGTAGTGCAATCACCACACTCCCGGGCATCCGCCACTTGGCTTCGGCTGTCACAATGTATTGATCGACAGCAATTTGCGCACCATTCAGAAAATCACCAAATTGCGCCTCCCAAACGATCAGGCGATTGGCATCGGCAAGGCTCATGCCATATTCAAATCCGAGTACGCCGTATTCAATCAGGGGTGAATTGACAGCGTCGAAGCTGTTTGACTGTGTTGCCAGAGTTGACAAGGGTACAAACGAATTTCCACTGCTCTTATCGTGAAAGGCGAGATGACGTTGGGTGAAGGTTCCGCGGACGCTGTCTTGCCCGCTCAATCGTACAGATACACCTTCAGAAAGCAGGGTCGCAAAAGCAAGGGCCTCTGCCGTCGCCATGTTAATGCCAGAATTTTTTTCGATCGAGTTAAGGCGTGTGTGAGCGAAATTGCGGACTTTGCTGTCCGCGCTGAATCCGTCTGGAATATTTGTCAGGATACGACCGAGCTCAATGAGTTTATCCACGTCAACACCTGTGGCCTCGT
>CAXTKN010000045.1:0-13671 GCA_964244805.1 uncultured Aestuariivirga sp. | reverse complement strand
GCCAATGCGGCCTGCGCCGATGACGCCAAATCTGATCATGTTGTAACTCCGTTATTTCTGTGGAAGCGATTTAATAAATCTATCAAGTTCAATTTTAGTAATGCCGACAAGATGTTTTGCTTCAGGATAAGCACCAGATTTAACGTCAGCCACAAATTCGCTGAATGCTGCAATGCGTTCGTTTTGCAGCCGTTCGAATTCCTTGGCGAAGTTGCGATAGATCTTGGCGTGGCGCGGAATGTGGCCAATGTTTTGGCCGAGCACGTCATCGGCAAATAAATACTGGCAATCGCCGCCAACGCCTGCACCCATGGAGACAAGGAACAGGTTCGTGTGCTTGGCGATCTCGGCTGTGACTTCGGATGGAACCACTTCAATCTCAACACCAAAGGCGCCGGTGTCTTCATAGCGCATTACCAAATCATAAACTTGTTTCGCACTTTCGGCGGTTTTGCCCACAGCTTTAAAGCCGCCGGTCCATGTCGCCTTCGAAGGAATAAGGCCAGTATGGCCAATGACCGGAATACCCTCATCAGCCATGCGACGCACGGTTTGCAGCGAGGCCGCACAATAAACTGCATCAGCCCCATAGCTTAACATTTTATAGCCCCAACGCAAAAAATCATCCGTTGTGCCGGAGTTGTCGTACAGCGAAACGCCTGGAACGGCAAAAATGGATGGTGCGATGTCCCTGAATTTCTTTTGCGCGAGAAGTTCGGGCGGCACCGAACACATATCAATGCCTGCTGCTTCGGCCGCCGCTAATTCGTCCCAAGTCTCAGTGCGCATCATTGTATATTGAACCTTGCCCTTGTTGGCACGGATATCAGCAACGGTGGGTTTCTTGCGGGCCATGACTATCCTTTGAGCAGCGTTTTGAGGGGTTGGGTTGCATCGGCCAAAACCTCGTGAGAGGGCTTGGCGTTTTTAGCAATCAGCATCTTGGCCACTTTGATGTCACGGCCAATTAAATTGCCAAGACCAATACCCGAAGCACCTTTGATCGCTCGGTCGTCGGCGAGATGAAACATCACGATTGCGCACTCGGCAGAAATGCGGGTAATGGTGCTGGTTCCCATATCGGCAATGCCCGCAATTTGAAGCGACAGTTCATATTGGTTAGTCCAGAACCAAGGCCGTCAGCGAGCGTGATTGCTTTTTCAACGCGATTGATCGACACGATCTTCATGCCGAGCTTTACATCGACGTTGACTGATTTCACAATATCATCACCGAGCAGCAATAGTGGTGCGTGTGCGCCGGGATCTGAAATTGAAGCGTTCGATAACGGTGGCCGATCATAGGGCAGAAGGCTCTCATCGCTCACAAGTGTGATGCAGCCGCTACAATCTTGGCTGCGCAAATTGATGCAAGAGAGCGCAGCCACCTTGCCCTCCCCCATAATTACGATGCCAATTTCGTTCATCAGATTAGGCGATGTTGATTAAGACGCGAGTACCTTCAACTCTAACAGGATAGGTTTTGAGGTTCACGCAAACAGGCGCACCCTTGGCAGCCCCCGTGGTGTAATCAAAACGGCCATTGTGTTTCGGGCATTCGATGATGTTGTCCATCACCAAGCCATCAGCCAAATGGATTTTTTCGTGCGTACAAAGCCCGTCCGTTGCATAGAACTTATCGTCAGGTGAACGGTAAATCGCGAAGGTGCGACCTGCATGATCAAACCGGATCACATCTTCTTCAGCCACATCTTCTTTCGCACACGCATCAATCCATTGAACCATTTCATAATCCTATTGGGCAGCAATTGCTTCGGTTATTGGGGTTACGCCATTTGGCAGGTGACGCTCTATCGCGTAGGATGGATCTTTGACTTGGCGCAACACTGCTGGAATAATTTCACGGTATGCGTTGAACACCGATGTGTTGGCAGGTGGTGTGTAGGGCTTCATTTCTTCATAAAGTTTTGGCAGTTGATGATAAGGCACCATCGGAAACATGTGATGCTCCACATGGTAATTCATGTTCCAATATAGAAAACGCAGGATTGGATTCATCAACACGGTGCGGCTATTAATGCGGTGATCTAGTACGTCTTCAGCAAGGCCACCATGTTGAGTGAGGCCAGTTATAATGTGGACCCAAGCACCGTACATTGTTGGCAATGGACCAACGAGTAGCACCGGCAACCACGAGTGGAGATAAAAGGCGAAAGCTATGCTTGCGAGATGAACAACCATCCAAATGCGAGCCACGAGGAATACGCGTTGGCGCTCCATTTCTGGCACATAAGTGAGTTCTTCGGCCGTGAGATGACCGCTCACATGGATGAAGAGGTTTTTGATTGCACCAATGGTTTGCGGAATTGCAAAGAATAATGCGAAGGTACGCAAAATAACAGTTGGGCGCATAATCGCAATTTCAGGGTCGCGGCCCACGATAATTGTATCAGTATGGTGCCGCGTGTGGCTCCAGCGCCAAATTGTTGGCGGGCGCATAATCATAAAACAAGCAACCTGTTAAATTGCATCATTCATCCAGCGGGTTTTGAATGCCGTACCATGGCCGCATTCGTGCCAGCGTGAATCTGTGGACGAACCATAGAGCACACCGTAGCCCAAGAAAAATGGAATGCTCCACAAGCCTGGATAAAAGTAAATTGCAAAGCCAGCGGCAATTGCAAAGCAAGCAAACCAAATAAGCGTGTCACGAATGGCCGGGCCATCGGCACGCTTCATCAACTCTTTGAGGCGAGCACGCGGGATCGGCGCTGCATACCACTGCGCATTGGACAAGCCAATCTCTTCGGCCCGTTTGGCATCGCGGCCCAGCAGGCTATAATCGCGCGGGTAAATGACGTCACTCATAGAACATTTCCTACATTCACGGATGATCGTAGAATCAACATTCTATTTACGCAATGTAGAAATGATGGTACCTATCAATTTATATCATTCTATTTCATGTCCAATCAACGCCCATAAAGGGAAATTTCTGTCATGGTTTCGCGTCCGACAATAAATGACCTAGCCAAACAGGCTGGTGTGAGTGTGGCCACTGTAGACCGCGTTCTCAATCGGCGTTTGCCAGTGCGTGAAGATACGGCCATTCGCGTGGTGCAAGCTGCTGAAACAATTGGCTATCATGCCACTGGTTTGCTCAAGCGAAGACTTACAGAAATTCCGCAGCGGCGCTTTGGCTTTCTGTTGCAAAAGCGCGATGCATTTTATTTGAACTTCGGCAAAAACTTGGGCGATGCAACAAAGCAAGCCAGCTACATAGAGGGTAAGCCCCTTGTGGAATATGTTGATGAGCTGGTGCCCTCTATCATTGCAGCGCGTATTCGCGAAATGGCACTGCGTGTTGATGCACTGGCGGTTGTGGCGGTTAATCATCCTTTGGTGATCGAGGCTGTGGAAGCTATTATTGCAACAGGCAAGCCAGTGTTTACGTTGTTGAGTGATATCTCAACAACGGTAAAAACCGGCCATATTGGCCTAGATGGGCGCAAAGTGGGCCGAACTGCAGCTTGGACGATCAGCCGCACGGCCAGTGGGCCCGGCAAAATTGGAATCCTTGTCGGCAGTCACCGCTATAGCAATCAGGAATTGGCGGAGATTAGTTTTAGAAGTTATATGCGCGAACATGCGCCAGAGTTTACGTTGTTGGAGCCTATCATAAATCTTGATGACGAGCGCATTGCCTACGAAGCTGTGACGGACATGGTGGAGAGCAATGCAGATTTGGTTGCAGTGTATGGATGCGGCGGTGGGCAGGATGGTATGATCCGCGCACTTCGTGATGAAAGTGCCGGTCGGCGAATTGTCGCTGTGTGCAACGAGCTTACCACAATGACGCGGGCTGCCTTGATAGATGGCACGGTTGACCTGCTGCTTGCCACGCCGACCACCGCCATTGCCGCCCGCGTTGTTGAATTGATGGCAAAAGCTTGTTCAGTCGCTGAACTCCCTCATTTACCACCGATCTTGTTCCCTGCCGACATCCACATCAGTGAAAATATCTGAAGGAAGATTCTGATAGTTTTTGATACATTCATGCTATCGAGCTTGCTTGCTGATTGACTCTACATCATTTTAGAATAATATTTCCACTATTGTTCCAATATGGAATAAAATTTCTAAATTGGAAAGCCGCAACGAGCCAAAAGAAGCACGGGCGGAAGGGGAGAGTTCAGCTTGCTGCATTCCATTTCTTCTGTTGACCGGGCCATGCGCGATGCGGAGCAAACGCCTTTCCCCAAATGGGGATTCCGGCCCAGTCAACGGGTGCTTGCCGGACACTCGATAGAAGGAGCATTATAATGAAGAAACTTATTCTCGCCGCCGCTGTTCTCGGTTTGATGTCATCGACATCTTTCGCTGGTAACATTGGCGTTTCAATGGCTAACTCAGACACATTCCTCACGGTTCTCCGCAAGGGCATTGAAACGGCTGGCGCTGCTGCCAATCAACCAGTGCAAATCGAAATCGCTGACGACGATGTTGCAAAGCAACTTTCACAAATCCAAAACTTCATCGCGGCTAAAGTTGACGCTGTGATTGTCAACGCTGTTGATACATCAGCAACCGCGCCAATGACAAAGCTTGCAAACGAAGCGGGCATTCCAATCGTTTACGTAAACCGCCAGCCAGCAGACGTTGATGCTTTAGGCGCCAAGGGTGCTTTCGTTGCTTCCAATGAAGCTGACTCAGGCACATTGGAAACCCAAGCAATTTGCAAACTCATCGGCGGCAAAGGCGACATCTTGGTCATGGAAGGCGATCTTGCTAACCAAGCAGCCGTGCAACGCACTAAGGACATTCATGAAGTAATCAGCAAGGCTCCTTGCGATGGCATGAAGATCATTGACGAGCAAACAGCGGGTTGGGATCCTGTTAAGGCACAAGATTTGATGACCAATTGGATCGCTGCTGGCAAGAAACCAGCTGCGGTTATCGCCAACAACGACAACATGGCTCTGGGCGCTATCAAGGCAATGAAAGCCGCTGGCATGTCAACCAAGGACATTCCAGTGGGTGGCATTGATGCCACGCAAGAAGCTTTGGCTTCGATGAAAGCCGGTGATCTCTCAGTGACTGTATTCCAAGACGCTGCCGGCCAAGGCAAGGGCGCTGTCGATACAGCGATCAAGCTTGTTAAAGGCGAAAAAGTGGATGCTAAAGTCTACATCCCATTCCAACTCGTGACACCAGCCAACATGGCTGATTTCATGGCCAAGAATTAATCGACAATCCTGCCGAAGTGCGCCATCCTCACAGGGTGGCGCATTTTTTTGATTGAGAGATACGATGGTCAGCCCTTCAACGATGAAAGCCGTGCGCGAAAGCGGTGCCATTCCCAACGCAGAATATGTGTTGGAGGTTGAAGATGTGCGCAAGGAATTTCCGGGCGTTTTAGCTCTCGACAATGTCCAATTCAAATTACGCCGCGGAACTGTTCACGCCTTGATGGGCGAGAATGGCGCAGGCAAATCCACTTTGATGAAGATCGTCGCTGGCATTTACACACCCGATTCTGGCAGTTTCAAATTGCGTGGTGTTGATATCCGCCTCAAAAGCCCGCTGGATGCCTTGGAAAATGGCATTGCCATGATTCATCAGGAATTGAACCTGATGGGCCCAATGTCCGTTGCTGAAAATATCTGGATCAGACGTGAGCCCAAAAACCGTTGGGGCCTTATCAATCATTCCGAAATGCGCCGCCTGACCGAAGATCTGTTCAAACGCTTGAACATCGATCTTGATCCAACAGTGGAAGTGGGCAGCCTGAGTGTGGCCAATCGGCAAATGGTGGAAATTGCCAAAGCAGTATCGTTCAATTCCGATGTATTGATTATGGATGAACCGACATCCGCTTTGACTGAAAAAGAAGTGACACATCTTTTCACAATCATCCGTACACTGAAAGACCAAGGCAAAGGCATCATTTACATCACGCACAAGATGAATGAGCTGTTTGAAATTGCCGATGAAGTGTCTGTGTTCCGCGATGGCAAATATATCGCCACCAAGCTTTCCACTGACGTGAAGCGCGACGAAATCATCCGCATGATGGTGGGCCGCGAAATTACACAAATGTTCCCGAAAGAAACTGTGCCCATTGGCAATGTGAAATTGTCAGTCAAAGGCCTCACTTTGAACGGCGTTTTCAAGGATGTGAGTTTCGACGTGCGTGAGGGTGAGATTCTCGGTATTGCAGGCTTGGTTGGTTCAGGCCGCTCCAACATTGCCGAAACGTTATTTGGTGTCACGCCTGCAAGTTCTGGCACAATCGAAATCGACGGCAAACAAGTCGCCATTAAGTCCCCCAGCATCGCCATGCAAAATGGCTTAGCCTTTCTGACGGAAGACCGTAAAGAAACGGGCTGCTTCCTTCTGCTGGATATTCAAGACAACACGCAAATGGCCGTGTTGCAAAAGCGCTATGTGAATTATGGTTTTGTGCAACAGGCGCAACTTTCCAAAGACTCAGAAGTAATGGCGCAAACCTTGCGGGTGCGAACGCCTGATATGCAAGAGCCGATCATCAACCTCTCCGGCGGCAACCAGCAAAAAGTTTTAATTGCGCGTTGGCTTTTAACCAAACCACGCATTCTGATTTTGGATGAACCTACGCGCGGCATTGATGTAGGCGCTAAAGCTGAAATTCACCGTTTGGTTTCGCAACTGGCCCGCGAAGGTGTGGCCGTCATTATGATCTCGTCCGAATTGCCCGAAGTGCTGGGCATGAGTGATCGCATCATGGTGGTGCATGAAGGCAGGGTGACGGGTTTCCTTGATCGCAAAGATGCCGACCAGGTTAAGATTATGGAATTGGCGTCACACTGATGACGCGGGGAGTTGAGACATGACGGACGTTCAGCAGGACCAGGGCAAATCGCTCACGGGTTTGAAAAAAGTGCGCAGGCTTCCGCCCGAAGTTTCAATTTTGCTAGTGCTGTTCGGCATCATTTTGGTGTTTGAAATTTTAGGCTGGTTCTTCGTTGGCCAAAGCTTCATTGCAAACAAACAACGCCTCTCAATCATCGTGTTGCAAGTTGCTGTGACAGGCATCATCGCCATTGGCGTCACCCAAGTGATTATCACCGCAGGTGTCGATTTGTCTTCAGGTTCTATGGTCGGGTTCATCGCCATGGTTGCGGCCAGTTTTGCCCAAGTGGCCACCAACGATCGAGCAGTGTTCGCGAAATTTGGTTGGGTCGATTTGAACCCAATATGGGCTATCACCGTTGGGCTATTGCTCGGCGCGATCTTGGGATGGATAAACGGGTTCATCATAGCTAAAACAAAAATACCGCCGTTTATTGCCACGCTGGGCATGATGGTCTCAGCGCGTGGCTTGGCCAAGTGGTACACGCTTGGTCAACCTGTGGCTTTGTTGACCGACAGTTTCAGCTGGTTCGGCCATAGTTTTCCTGTGATGGGCTTTCCTGTGCCAAGGCCCGTCATCGTGTTCCTTGTTGTTGCCGTGATCTTCCACATTTTAATGACCTATACGCGCTATGGAAAATTCACCTATGCAATTGGCGCCAACCCACAAGCCGCTCGCGTTTCTGGCATCAACATTGGCAATCACTTGATCAAGGTTTACACCATTGCTGGTTTGTTGTCGGGCTTGGCGGCTGTGATGACAGCTGCGCGGGCTGAATCAGCACAGCCTGGCATGGGTGTGGGCTATGAGCTAGATGCCATTGCCTCTTGCGTGATTGGCGGCACGTCGCTTGCTGGCGGCATTGGTCGTATCACAGGCACTGTGATCGGCACCATCATTTTGGGTGTGGTGACATCTGGGTTTACCTTCTTGCAAGTCGGTGCCTACTATCAAGAAATCGTCAAAGGCATCATCATTGTTTCTGCCGTGGTGATCGATCAAAACCGCCAGAACAAACGTCGCAAGACGAGTTAATCTTAAGGATACCGTCTATCCGGCTTTGATTTAAAATCTTATGAAAGGAAATATGAGTTTGAGCCGTAAGGTGGACCGATTATATTCCACCGTACTCCACAACGCCGCCTGCAATTAGGACAATGACGGGGCGACATTCAAGCAGTTCAATGATTGCATAAGCATCGGACAATACCTTTAAGTCTCGAGTTCCCGTGTCCAAAACTTTTACCATGTTCAGGTTTTGAAATTCAAAAAGTATAATTTCTATGCTGCACCAGAAGAGGGTGCCTGCTTCAGCGATGCATCAAAAAATTCAAATGCCGCTTGTAATGAAACATAATGTTCCAAACAGCCGCGATTGCCGCACGGGCATTGCCGGCCATTAGCTTCGATGATCATGTGGCCAATTTCGCCTGGTTTTGAAAGTGCGCCCTTGAACAAATGGCCATTGAGACAAAGCCCGGTGGCCAAGGCGAAACGCACTGCAGCATCATTCCAGCCCGGCAGGCCAGTTGATCCTTCAGTCGAAAGTGTTCCAATTTCAAAGCGTGGAAGGCAGCGTAACACCGAGACCGACTGTGGCTGTCACCACTGATTTCCGCAATATGCTGGCCACTGTGCTGCGTGGTCAGGGGGCTGAAGCGGCGATCTCAAGCGCATTTCCCGGATACAAGCCAAAGTTTGTGGATGGCCTGATCCGGGTTTAGATTTTACGCTGCAATTGCATCATCGCGGATGAATTCACCGCTGGCCGCAACAAGACCTTCGGCATCATCCAAAGCTTGTGGCTCCAATTCCAAACCAAGGAAGCGGTTGCGTTCAACCGGGCCTGGCAGATGCAGGCTGCGGGCCAAAGCTGCGCTGAAGCCGAAGCGGGCGTAATAAGGCTCGTCGCCAACGAGAAGAATTGAGTCAGCGCCGATATCACGTGCGGCGCAGATGGCTTGTTCCATCAAGGCGCGGCCGATGCCGGAATTTTGATACCCGCAATCAACAGCCAAGGGGCCAAGCAAAAGCGAGGAACCAGCCGAGCCGGCAATGATGTTCCACAAGCGAACGGTGCCGATCAACTTGCCTTTATCGTCCACAGCTGTGAAGGCGAGTGCGGGCACGCGGTTGGTGCGCAGCTTTTCAGATGTCTTGCGAAAACGCTTTTGGCCGAAGGCTTGGTTGAGCAAGGCTTCGCGGGGCGCAATATCAGACGAGATTTCAGCACGAATTGTGACCATTTTGGCCTCCAATAAGTTGGGAAATAAATGAGTTGTGAAACTAAATGACGAACGAGCGCAAAGGCGGGAAGCCGTTGAAAGCTACGGATGCATAGGTCGTGGTGTAGGCACCAGTCGACTCGATCAGCACTTCATCACCCACTGAAAGTGACAGCGGCAAATCATAAGGTGCTTTTTCGTAGAGCACATCGGCCGAGTCACAGGTTGGGCCAGCAATCACACATGGGGCCTTTTCGCCGCCATCATGGATCGTGGTGATTGGGTAACGAATGGCTTCGTCCATGGTTTCAGCCAATCCGCCGAATTTGCCGATGTCCAAATAGACCCAGCGGAGATTGTCATTGGCATGCTTCTTCGAGATCAAAACCACTTCGCATTTGATCACGCCAGCATTGCCCACCATGCCGCGGCCTGGTTCGATGATGGTATCAGGGATAGCATTGCCAAAATGCTTTTCCAGACCTTCATGAATGGCATTGGCATAAGAATTCGTGCCGGGAACAGCTTTCAAATATTTCGTTGGGAAGCCGCCGCCCAAGTTTACCATCGACAAGGTCACACCTTCCGCAGCCATTTCGTCGAAGATCGACTTGGCTTGGGCTAATGCCGTATCCCATGCGCCGAGGCGGGTTTGTTGCGAACCGACATGAAAAGAAATGCCATAAGCAGCAAGGCCAAGCTTGTGGGCATGCATCAGCACGTCCTTAGCCATGGATGGATCGCAGCCGAATTTGCGGCTCAGCGGCCATTCAGCGCCAGCACCATCGGTCAAAATGCGGCAGAACACGCGGGCACCAGGAGCAGCGCGGGCGACTTTTTCAACTTCTTCAATTGAGTCCACTGCAAACAAAGAAATGCCATAAGCATGGGCTTTGGCGATATCGCGTTCTTTTTTGATGGTGTTACCAAATGAGATGCGGTTTGGCGTTGCACCAGCAGCCAATGCCATTTCGATTTCAACCACAGACGCTGTGTCGAAGCATGAGCCGAGATCGGCCAAGGCTTTCAGAATTTCAGGAGCCGGATTAGCTTTAACAGCATAGAAAATGCGGGTGCCGGGCATGGCGCGGTCAAACGCCTTATAGTTGTCTTTCACAACATCCAGATCGACCACAAGGCAGGGGCCTTCTGGTTGAGCGGTTCGGAGGAAATCGATAATGCGAGCAGTAGCGGCCATGGTTTTGAGTTCCCGAATCAAGAGTTCAAAAGGCAATCTAGCGACGGCTGTGCTACGCGGTGGAAACGTAACAAAACGTTAACCAGACTGTTTCGCCTTGGGATTGATTGGGGTTACCAATCGCACTTGGGGCAATGAAAGTGGTGCCTCTCAGTTTCGCCGACTTTGGAGGGCCGACAGAGACTAAAAAACCTTACACCGTCGTTGCTTTGGGGAGACCTTGCGGCACGTGCGACTTTGGGTAGGCCGCATATGATGGATTCGATTGTCGTATTCAAGCGTTTTTTTGGTTTCGACAAAAGTTTTTAGTTAATTTTTGCTTACTTTTTTGTCGCAGCAAAGTTCTGCCAACCTGCGATGATGCGGGTGGCGGTCGTCAGTGTACAGAGCGTTGCATAAATATACGCCAACAATGCAAAGTGCTGCGGGAATAAGCACATCAGGGTGAAGGTGGTGATCGTTTCTGTGCCCTCAGTCAGGCCGCCTAAATAGTAAAATGACTTTGACGGATAAGCTGTGCTTTTCTCGCCGCGTTTTTCCGCCAGCGTGGCATAAGCCAAAAAGCTGGTGCCAGTGCCGACGAAGGCGGCCAGCAGGATTGCGGCGGGAAGTGCGTTTGATGAGGGAGCCGCAATCGCGAAGGCTAACGGCACTGACGCATAGAAGAGAAAGTCGAGCGTAATATCCATGAATGCGCCGCGATCAGTTTGCACGGTTTGTCTGGCCACTGCACCGTCGAGGCCGTCTAAGATGCGTCCGATGAGCAAGGGCACAACCGCCAACCATGAATGCCCAATTGCAATGAGCAACGACGCACACATGCCAAATGCAAAAGCGATGAGGGTGACTTGATCGGCGTTGAACCCAGATTTTACAATTTGACGCGCAGCTTTATCAACCGCGGGCTTCGTGATTTTAAGGGCGGTACGGTCAAACATGTTTTATCTCGCCTGATTTGGTGATTTCGAAAATGCGGCCACCATCCGGGGCATCGCTTATGTCGTGCGTGACGAGCAGGGTTGGAACATTTCGCGCTTTCAAATGCGTGAAGGTATAGTCACGAATTGTGCTGCGAAGCTCACGGTCGAGTTTGTTGAACGGCTCGTCGAGCAGCATCGCTTGAGGTTTAGCGAGCATGGAGCGCATGAGTGAAATGCGCGAACGCTGGCCTCCTGACAGAGTGTGCGGAGCGCGATCAGTAAAGCCTTCGAGTTCTGCATTGGTGAGTGCCGTTTGCATCACGGCTTCGCGTTCAGCGCGCGCGCCACGTGGTGTGGCAAAGAGAAGATTTTCGCCCACTGTCATGTGGGGAAAGAGAAGATCGTCTTGAAACAATCTTCCAATGTTTCGATTTTGCGGCGATGTCTCATTTAGAGTTTTGTCGTTCAGAACAATCTCGCCATGGCCCGAAAAAGGTGTTGTAAGATCGCCTGCGACATAAGACAGAAGCGAAGATTTTCCAGAGCCACTTGGCCCCATCAAGGTCACCATTTCGCCATCTGCTATGTCCAACGAAAACGGCGCTATAAGTATCTCGCCATTTAGCAGCAGTGAAATATTTCTGAGTTGCAAACTCATCCCCTGCTCCAGCGCGATTTTCCAAAATGAGCTGCAATCACATAAGTCAAAAATGGAGGCAACAAAAGCAGAAGCGCAAAGGCCGCGGTGAGTGGGCGGTTGGTACCAGAGGTGAGCGTTATAGCTTCAACAGGCAAAGTTGAGTATCGTCCGGCGGCGACAAGTTGAGCTGGAATATATTGGCCGAAACTCACCGCAAAGCCAACGGCGAGTGCGGCATAGATTGGCGGTTTGAGAAGTGGCCATTTTACATGGTACAGAAATTCGAACTTTGATTTTCCGAGGCTTGATGCGGTTGCGCGCAAACGCACATCAAGTGCACGGTACGGGCCAACAAGCACGATGATCATATAGGCCGTGACAGGCATCAAATGCGCAAGGAACAGTCCGATCATGTTTCCTGTCAAACCAAAATTCAGGAATGCGCGGTATTGCCCTAGCCCCACCAAGATTGCGGGCAGGCCCAATATTGCGAGGCTCAACAAAATCAAAATTCGATCTGATTTATTGTGCACCATTTCAAGCCAAAGAACGATCAGTGCCAACGCCGTTGCGCTGGTCGTCATTGCTAAAGCGATGCTGGTGATCAATGCGTTCGGATTTTGAAGTATCAATCCCCAAGCGCGCGTCGAAGTTGTTGGTGCGAGATTTGGAAATGGCCAGTTTTGGGCAAATGTCATGAACAGCAACACAGCTGCGATGATGACATAGAACCAAATCAATGTTTTGTATTTCGCGTGGCCGATAAAATTTCGGATTGTTCGTGGATTCGGGCCTGAAGATAAGAATTGCCTAAACATTGGTGTGAGAGTTTTCGTCGCAAACCATGCAATTCCTATACAGGTTGCAAGCGCCAATGACAAAAAAACCGCGCCCACATTTCCGCGTGCGTTGTTGACCACCTGCTCACTGTTGATATCGGCCCAAATTACAGTTGCCAAAGTTGGTGGCTGGGTGGGGCCGATCACAAGCGACATGTCGACTACTGTTGCTGCATAGATAAACACAATCACCAAAGGCCAAACAAGTTTGGGCATGAGTTGGGGGAGGCAGAGACGCAACCAGATTGAGAGGCTGCCATGACCGAGGCTTATTGCTGCCGCGCGTTGATTTTTAAAAGTTTGTTTAATGTCTTCACGGTTCAAAAAACCTGCCATGATCCAGACGAGGAAAGGCGCTTCTTTGATTGTGAGTGCGGCGATGAGGGCTAGCCCATGGGGATCATGCGTCGTGATCCAATTGGGCGGGGTTTGCCAACCCATTATATTTGCAGTGATGCGGGCCAACACGCCACTTGGCATGATGAGAAAGCTGAGGCCAATAGCGAGTGCAAGATGTGGAAGAGCCAACATCGCACCCATGGTGGCAGGGAGATTTCTCCATCCAGCACTTTCATAAGTGGCCGCCACGATGATGATTGCGACGATAAGTGCGAGTGCTGCTGATGTTGCGCCTGTGAAGATTGAAAGCTTAAGGCCGGACCAGAGTTGTGGATGTGCGAAGAGTGCTTGCCATGCGGCAGCGTCGAATGCACCGATGAGGGCGTAAAAGAGGCTGGTGATAAGTGGGAGTGCGAAGAGAAGTAATATTGGGATTATGCCTAGAAAATCCCACCTTCCACACGTCGTCATCCCAGCGAAGGCTGGGATCCAGCTTTTTCTTTCGGCAAACATTTAAATAAAGCTGGATCCCAGCCTTCGCTGGGATGACGGCTTGAATGGGGATTGTTGCGTATGTTTAATCATCCCTTAGCGTAATGGCTTAACCACGTTGATTCAATGAGCGCCACAAAACTTGCATCGGGCTCCAAAATCGCGG
>CAXTKN010000044.1:0-13748 GCA_964244805.1 uncultured Aestuariivirga sp. | reverse complement strand
GCTTACTGGTACTAATCGCTCGAACGGCTTTTTCATTCTCATTATTTATGCCCATTAATTAAATTGATGGAACAACATTTAGAAAAATAGCGGGTCTTCGCACGAAGATCTGTTGTATTGTGCTTCGGCGGTTTGAATAAAACTGCTCCAATCTGTCTTTCGCCGGCCTGGTGGCTTTGGCGGGGCGTCCATACCCGATCCCATCCCGAACTCGGCCGTAAATCACCCCAGCGCCAATGGTACTTCGTCTTAAGACGCGGAAGAGTAGGTCGCCGCCAGGCCTGCGAAAGACAGATATAAACCTTCATTACGATAAACAGCTACACAAACCCGCCGATCCAGAAATGGACGGCGGGTTTTGTCGTTTCCTGAAAGGCTTGTATTTTTTGTATATTATGGTAATATACAACTATGTTTGACTGGAAATTGATCACTGGTTTTGAGTGGGACGAGGGCAATGTCCGCAAAAATGCTGAAAAGCATGACGTCAGCCAAGCTGAGGCCGAGCAAATGTTTTTTAACGAACCGCTACTGATAGTTCCTGATGTCATGCACAGTGCATTAGAAATCAGACTTCACGCGTTGGGGAAAACAGATGAGTCGCGAAAGCTGCACGCCACTTTCACACTGAGACAGCAAGGAACAAAAATCAGAGTCATTTCTGCCCGAAACATGAGCCGTAAGGAGCGCGAATATAATGAAAAATAAACTCAAGGCGACAAGCGTAATCAAGTCAGAGGCTGAAGAACGCGCCTTCTGGGAAGAACACGACTCAACAGGTCATGTCGATTGGAGCAAAGCCGAAAGCGTGCGCTTGCCGAACCTGAAACCCAGCGCAACAGCAATCTCGCTCCGCCTACCCAATGGCCTTTTGGAACGTATCAAAGTGGCGGCCAACAAACGCGATGTGCCTTACCAATCGCTCATTAAGACGTGGCTGGCAGAGAAGTTGGAGAGCGTGGGTAAATAGTTGATGCACGTCTCTCGAGAAATAGCAAGCAGTCGCTATTTGTCTCAGGCCCTATCCTTGCGGACTGGAACCGACTTTGATGGGGACGACGTTGTTCAGTCTTATTTCTGGCTTTGTAGGCTTTAAATCTATACCGTCTACAAAATCCGCAATAAATTTTGTTTTTGGGTGGCCTAGGATCTGTGACGGTGTGCCGATTTGTTCGATTAGTCCATTGTTCAAAATTGCAACCCGGTCGGCCAGTTCGAATGCTTCGTCTTGGTCGTGGGTGACAAACAGCGTTGTGTGGCCGGTGCGGGCGTGGAGTTCGCGTAGCCAACGCCTGAGATCTTTCCGCACTTTGGCATCCAGCGCACCGAATGGTTCGTCCAACAACAATACGCGTGGCTCGATGGCCAAGGCCCTTGCCAAAGCGACGCGTTGGCGCTGACCCCCTGAGAGTTGCGAGGGATAACGCAGTTCTAATCCACTCAGCTGTATGAGGTTCAGCAGTTCCTCAACACGCAATCGAATTGCGGATTCTGTGGGCCTTGTTGTACGGGGCCTAGCGCGTAAGCCAAAGGCAATGTTATCGGCAACGTTCATATGTTTGAACAATGCATATTGTTGGAATACAAAACCGATCCGGCGTTCGCGCAGTGAAAGTTGATCAGCGTTTATATCACCAAAAAAAACGCTGCCGCTATTTTGATATTCGAGGCCTGCGATGCAGCGCAGCAAGGTGGTTTTGCCTGAGCCGGAAGGGCCGAGAAGGGCTACCAGTTCGCCAGCATTGACCTCAAGTGAAATGCCTCGCAACGCAGAAAACTGATTAAAAGTTTTTTCGAGATTGCGCACTGTAACTGATACTGACATTTAAAATTCCTCGTTGATTATCGGTGGTGAGTTGCGGCCAAATTATCCGCAAATTTCCATTCAAGAATAGATTTCAAAACTAATGTAACCAGTCCCAGACTAGCGAGCAGAGTGGCAACGGCGAATGCCGCCGTAAAATTGTAATCATTGTAAAGAACTTCAATATGAAGCGGCACAGTGTCAGTCTTTCCTCTGATGTGGCCAGACACGACGGATACGGCGCCAAACTCGCCCATGGCGCGGGCGTTGCATAGCAACACACCATAGAGCAACGCCCATTTGATATTTGGTAACGTAACGTGCAAAAATGTGTGCCAGCCGGAGGCACCCAGAGTAAGGGCGGCTTCTTCTTCGGATGTGCCTTGTGCTTGCATCAATGGAATAATTTCGCGGGCAACGAATGGGAACGTGACGAATACTGTGGCAAGTACGATGCCTGGCACGGCAAAGATGATTTCGACATTATGCGCCTTCAACCAATGTCCAAACCACCCTTGAGCGCCAAACAACAGCACATAAACCAAGCCTGAGATGACCGGAGAAATTGAAAACGGTAGATCAATCAATGTGAGGAGAAAATTTTTACCGCGGAAATTAAATTTTGCAATCGTCCAAGCTGCGGCCACACCAAACAGCGCGTTAAATGGAACAGCAATTGCCGCTACTAAAAGTGTTAGCCTGATTGCTGCCAATGCATCTGGATCAGAAAATGCGCTCATAAAAATAAACAAGCCTTTGCGAAAGGCTTCTATGAAAACGATTGCCAGTGGCAAAAATAAAAATGCACCGATGAATACCAAGGCAATCATGATCAGGGCGATTCGGATGCGCAATGGTTCAGTGGTTACTGGCGCTGTTTGAGTAGTGACGCTAGACATTGCCAATTTTACTTTGACCCCAGGCTTGAAAGCGGTTGATTGCCAATAATAGAATGAAGGATGCGGCCAACATAATCGTGGCGATCACTGTTGCGCCGGCATAATCAAATTCTTCAAGTTTGATGACGATTAAGAGGGGAGCTATTTCGGATACCATCGGAATGTTGCCAGCAATGAAAATGATGGATCCATATTCGCCAACACCGCGTGCAAAGGCCAAGGCCGTGCCGGTTAACAATGCGGGATAAATTTGCGGAAGGACGACTTGGAAAACAGTACGAAGGCGACTGGCACCTAAAAGAGCTGACGCTTCTTCTATATCACGTTCGGTTTCTTCTAAAACGGGTTGTACTGTGCGCACCACAAAGGGCAGGCCTATAAAGATCAGGGCCAGTACAACGCCCAAAGGTGTGAATGCGATTTTAAAACCGAAATTGGCGGCTATCGCCCCAATCCAACCATTGGGCGCATAGATAGTGGCAAGTGCAATGCCTGCAACGGCGGTCGGTAACGCGAATGGCAGATCGATTGCCGCATCAATCAACTTCCTGCCCGCAAAACGGTAGCGCACAATGACCCAAGCCAACAGAGTGCCAAAGACCATGTTGACTGCAGCGGCAATGAAGGCCGCTCCAAAAGATAATTTAAGCGCGGCCAACGTTCTTGGGTCGGAGGCAATATCCCAAAAGTCCTCAGGCCCAACGCTTAAAGCGCGCAGAACGAGAGCCGAAAGCGGGATCAAAACAATCAAACTGAGTGCCGTAATCGTAATGCCAAGCGTCATACCAAAACCTGGTATGACGCTTGGCTCACGGAGGCGCGGAAGGAAGGACGCCATCTATAATTAGCTGCGCGGCTTGTAGAGCAGGTCAAATACTCCGCCATCGCTGAAATAGGTTTTCTGGGCTTTGGCCCAACCGCCAAAGGCATCATTAATGTTTACCAGCTCGATTTTTGGCAACTTGGCAAGATCGGCCGGGTCAGCGGCTGATGGATTAGATGGGCGGTAGTGTTGATGTGCCGCAATCTTTTGGGCGGCGGGTGTGAAGAGATAATCAAGATAGGCTTTTGCCAGTTTTTCATTGCCATTGGCTTTTGCATTTTCATCAATCACTGCAACGGGGGTTTCAGCAGCAATTGAAATGGAAGGAACGATGATTTCAAATTTATCAGCACCGAACTCATCGAGTGCGAGGAAGGCATCACTCTCCCATGAGATCAGCACATCGCCAATACCACGCTGGGCAAATGTGGTGGTGGATCCGCGTGCACCGGTATCGAGCACGGGCACATTTTTATAAACGTTGGTGATGTAGTCTTTGGTCTTGGCTTCGTCTCCACCATAGGCCTTGTTGGCCCAGGCCCAGGCCGCCAGAAAATTCCACCGCGCGCCGCCCGAAGTCTTTGGATTCGGGGTTATCACTTGAAGACCTTGGCCTGCGAGATCGCCCCAATCTTTAATGGCTTTGGGGTTACCCTTGTGAACCAGAAACACAATTGTTGAACTAAACGGCGTGCTGTTATGGGGAAGGCGCGTGGCCCAATCTGTTGGAAGCAGTTTTGCCTTCTCGGCAATGGCATCAATGTCGCCAGCTAAAGCGAGAGTGACAACATCAGCTTTCAAACCATCGATTACCGCGCGGGCTTGTTTGCCTGAGCCACCGTGTGATTGATTGATTGTGATTGTCTCGCCAGTTTTGGTTTTCCAATCTGCAGCGAAGGCTTCGTTGATGGATTTGTAAAGTTCTCTCGTGGGGTCATATGAAACATTGAGCAGACTTGAGTCTGCTAAAGCCTGCGGTGCTGTGGCCAGCACGGCGGCTACTGTAACGGTGGCTAAGCCAAGGCTGAAAGAGCGGCGGATAATATTGATCGACATGTTCATCTCCTCTGTTTCTATTCTATGTCTGTATACTATACAGATTTAGTAGTGAATCAAGAGTTTTGTTTGATAAAAAGAACACGCCGTATTTTTTAAAGAATTACAGTCGCTTAAGCGATCATTGCCGGAAAGTTAGAATCGTTTTCGAGCATTTTTAAGGCATCGGACTGGCCCATAATTTGGGCGAGCGATGTGTTTTCCAAGGCGCTAAGGTATTCGCCATAGGCCTTTGCAAAGGCCAAGCGCAGTTCACAACTTGCTTCCTCCCTACAATCATCACAGCGGCGGTAGGCTGTTCGCGAAAGGCAGGCGAGTGGCGCGATCGGGCCATCCACGCTGCGGAGCATCGGGCCAATGTAAATGAGATCGGCTGGTTTAAGCAGTTCATAACCGCCATCACGACCCCGGCGGCTTGAAATATAGCCTGCGGATTTTAGCAACAGCAAAATTTGCTCGAGAAATTTACGAGGCAATTTTTCTTGCTCGCTGAGCTGTTTGATTTGTAAGCCCACGCCAGGTTTAGCGCGAGCGAGAGCAACCATGGCTTTGAATGCATACCGCGCGCGTTGTGATATCATGTCTATCAATATAGTCGTAATTCATTAACCAAGCAATACCGGACTATCTCTTAAATTATATGGAAACCATACTGGTCTACCGCAATCTGCGCGCCACCGAAATTCCAGCCTTGCAAATTTGCCACAGTGAAAATATCAAGAAGGCCGGAAACCAAAAATGCGAGGGTGGTTTGGTGCCTTTGTTCCACGAGCCTTGATCGAGGGATTTGAGTGCCGCCAATTCTTCTCGCGTGGGACCCGATGAGGCAAATTGATTTTGCCCGGTTTGTTCTCCGGATGAGGATTGATTTGCAAGGCTTCTGAAAGCGCCGATATTTGAATCTAAGCCTACAACGGCATCCAATTTGGCATGATCAATTGTTATGCCGTAAGTCCATTCTTGACTTGAAGCGATCAACTGAACCATCGGCCGTGTGCTGCTATCAGAATAGCGCATAGCAAGTTCTAGCGTTGCTTGAATGCTCGCTTGATATTTTTGGACTTCAGCCCGGTCAATTGCACTCCACGTTGAAGTGTAAGCGAAAAAAGTAGCCAAGACTAAAACCGGAATGATGGTGCTGCTGCTTGCAACCCAAGACGGCAAATTAAAGGTCTCGCGCCAATTCCGCGCTTTTGCTTTTGCTTTTGGGTAATCGAAAGCGTTGGCACGAAGTATTGTCTCGTCGACTGCAATGTAGGTTTTGATGGTTGCCACGCGTTCATCAACTGAGGGGTGCGAATTAAACCAGCCAATACGCGTGTCAGAAAAAAAGAGGGGGCGGGTTGCGATGTCGGTTCCTGCTACTGCATCATTAAGCGCTATAATCTTGAGGGCTGAGACAAGGCTCTCTGGATCTTTGGTCAGTTCACAAGCGCCAGCATCAGCCACGAAAACGCGCGTCTTGCTGATTAAAAATTTGATTGATAGTGCACCGAACACGGCGGTTAACATTGTAATTGCCATGACAACGCCCATTTGAAATGGATAGAGCGGTAAGGCTAATATGAATACTAACATGCGAAAGCCTGGCTTGTAGAACGGCTTGAAAATAAAAGCCGACATATAAAGGCAGATGCCAGAGAACACCGTGGCGAGACTTAGGTGGCGGGTTTCTTTTGATACGATTTTTGTAAATTCATGGGCAAGAACGGCGGTCAATTGCGCCGAATTCAGATTGGTAATCAAGCCCCGTGTGAGCGTCAAATGAATTCGGCTCGCGTAAAAGCCAGTCGTAAAAGCATTCATCGCTCCAGTTTCAATAATTGAGATGCGCGGAGTGGAAATGCCACAAGCGATACTGAGGTTTTCGACGACGTTGTAGAGTTGGGGATTTTCGTTACGGCTTATCTCATGCGCCGCCGTTGCCTGACTTAGCACGTGCTGAAACTGCAAGGAGGCAAGGCCTGCCCACAAAAATGAAATGGCCATCATGTGAGCCCATTCAGCAGAGAAAAGCCGCGCTGCGGATTCATATTTTGTTTGGATTGTGCCTGGTGTTGTGGTGATTGCAACCATGATGCATATCGCGACACAAACGAGCAGTGCAATTAAAACATAAGACAGCAAAAGAATTGCAGATTTAAGGTTGGTGTTTCGGATATAGCCGTAAAGACCATTAGAGTTCAGCATGGCTATTTCCAGATTATGGTTTTCTGGTCGCTCTTCCAAAGACTGCCTTCTGGTCTGGCATATCAAATGGAACAGGCGGAGCCGGAACGGTCTGTGACGATACAAAGCGATTTGCGATATTTATCTTCATTTGTTGAGGGCTTGCTTCGTCTTCCCAATCGCTGGCCATTTCCTTTGAAGGGAGGCCAGCCAGATGGCGTATAAGACTGTTATTTTTGCCGATGCCTGATTTAACGAGATAGCGCGCACCGATGATGAGTGGGATGCCGGGGAGCATTTCCAAAAGCATGATCTTGATATCTCTGGGGCCAAATTCTTCCCAAAAAGTTTTACCTTGATCAGTAGTCTGAATAGTTCCGCGTAGCTCGTCGCCGGTCTGATGAATATCAACGTTGTAAACTGATGACACCAGGTTAGGCGTTTGGCTGAGTGTCGAGAGTATCCAAGCCAAGCCGTAATGAGAAAGAAGAAAAAATAATCCACCTGTGACCAAAGACGGCATGACGATAATCGGCTTTGAAATCCAAGCCGGATATTTCATGTGAGAAATTGAAAAGCCTGCATTGAATTCTTGGTCATCGTTGCGTGGAATAACGCGTGCTGCGGCGGGGGCTAATTTTAGGCCCTTTAGATTTTGAGCGGCATATGCGACGATTGCGTCAACGCGGTTTTCGATCCTAGGGTGCGTAGCGCTCAGGCCGCCGGAAGGCGCTGAAATCATCATGGAACGTAGCATCACATCGCCATTGTCGATCAAACTGCGGCCTTCAATTTTGAGCAGCGCTGAAATGAGGGCTTCGGGATTTTTGGTCAATTCAAGAGCGCCAGCATCGGCGACGAATTCGCGCGTCTGCGAAATGACCATGCGCAGCCCTAATCCGCAAAGGAGTGCCATGAAAATGAAGACAGCTGAAAGCAGCAAGGCATAGACTTTGTGGCCGTCAAGTATAACTATTCCGCATACGCCAAAAGCTAATGCGGGCAATATGAACCGAAGCGGCCTAGCTTTGGCCATGCGCCACATCTCACGCGCGCGATAAGTGAAAAACCAGCCGGCTGAAAAAATAATGCCGCATAAGATAGTTGCGAGCGTCAACAAACGCACATCGTGGGCGCGAATATGGGTCAGTTCATGAGCAATGACAGTTTCAAGTTCTTTGTCATTGAGATTGTTCAGCAAGCCGCGTGTGACGCCGATCGTCGAAGACGTAGGAGAAAGCCCCATCGCAAAGGCGTTGAGCGCTTGGGATTCCGAAATTTCAATTCTTGGTGTGGGTAAGCCAACGCTAATGCTGAGATTCTCGACGATGTTGTAAAGGCGAGGCTCAGTGCTTCGATTGGTGGAATGAACTCCGGTTGCGTCACGCATAATCCGCGTGAATTGTGTGAAGGCCAGCGCGACCCAGACCAGGGAAGCGGCTAAGACTGGCAGGAAACCTGACGCCATGTAGTCGGCAACGGTTTGAAGAAATAAGCCAAAATTGTCTGCACCTTGAACGTAAAGTGCTACCCAGCAATAGACCGCAGCCATCATCATTTGTACCGCAATCAAAAACCCAAAAAGAAGCCCGATGCTTCTGAGATTATTGTTTTGGATGTAGCCATAAAGCCCGTTGGAATTCAGCATGATATGTTGATCCACATTTAAAGTGACCCCTTCAACGGCAGAGTGCTATGTAAAATGGTGTAGGCACCTTGAAAAACACATTCGTTGCGGACACTGGTGCCAGATAGGCCCTTATCCCAATAGTTCTCATAGAATTGGTTTTTGCCCTCTATATCGTCTGCGTCTGCCGGTGATACCGGGTTGCCGTTGCCCTCGTGCTGAATGAAGCTTGCAAATAGTTCTTCTTCGGTTGGAAAATGATCGCCGCCGAATGTTGTTATGTAAGCCACGCCACCGTAAACTTTTGACCAATGTGCGCCGAAGGCTCTTCCGGCAGGAGTATCAGGGGCAAGATCATAAGCACATTTATAGGCTGCTTTTTGGATTGCTTCGCCGACCTCTTGGCGGTGATCTTTGATGGTTGAGAGTAGTAAATTTTGAACGTCTGACCCGACATCAAATTTATCGTTAGCTGGCGCTATGTATGCAAATCCTCCGCCGCCAAACTTTGACATCATGATTTGTGGGGCAATGAACACGACCAGTGCCAGTGGTGCCAACATGAGGCGAGATGGGATCATTGAGGTTATGGCTTTGAAACCCGATGCGTTGCGATGCGGAGATTGATTGAGGGTTTCGCGGTAGCTGGCCCTTATTGAATCTGCGATATCTGCCTGGCTGGCATTAGCGCCAAACATTGCGCGCTGACCGAATTGTGGTGAAGCCTGATGGTTGGAGATATTAATGCCCATGTTTGGAGTGCGATTATCATCTTCCCATTCGCGTTCGGCGCTTTTTGCGAGTTTATTTGATACGCCGAGCGCATAATCATCGTTTTTGATGTAACCAGAGTCGATCAGCTTTTTCACCAATACAGCCAGAGGCGCCGCGATCACCACCCACAAAAAATATCCAGCTATGCCGCCAAATCCGTCCAAGCTGATGCCACCCTGATCTGGTGCTGGGTGGTTGTGATCATATCTGGTGATGCTGGTTGTTGTAATCCAGTTCCATGCGTCAGTGGGCCAATTGGGGATTGAAAATATGAAGTCACCAACACTGTTTTGCGTAATCAGATAGACCAATCCGCCCACCAGCAATGACGGAAAGACGATGATGGGTTTTGAAATCCATGATGGATATTTCATTTTGGTGATGGAAAATCCGGCGGCCAAACCATTTTCATCTGTATGCGGAATGAGGCGCTCAGAAGCTGGGGCCAGTTTCAATCCGCGGAGGCTTTGAGCAGCATAGGCAACAATAGCGTCGATGCGGTCTTCAATTGCGGGATGAGTTGCACCCAGCCCACTCGACGGTGCAGAAATCATCATCGAACGCATCATCACATCACCATTGTCAATCAGGCTGCGGCCTTCGATTTTCAGCAGTGCGGAAATTAGCGCCTCGGGGTTCTTTGTAAGTTCAATTGCGCCGGCATCGGCCACAAACTCCCTCGTTTGTGAAATGGCCATACGGAGACCGAGACCCGTGAGCAGTGCAAGACATATAAAAACTAACGAAAGCAATATGCCAAAAGGCATGTAAATGTAGAAAAGCCCAACGCAAAGAGCTGTCAACAATATCAGGCCTAACATATATTTTTCAGGCTCTGCTGCGATCTGCCGAAAAAATTCGCGGATGCCATAGGTGATCAGCCAAGTGACCGAGAATATGATGCCGCAGAAAATAGTTGCCAAAGTAACGAGGCGCACGTCATAGGCGCGAATATGGGTGAGCTCATGGGCGATCACCGCTTCGAGTTCTTTATCATTGAGAGTGTTCAGCAGGCCGCGAGTTACGCCAATTGTTGATGTTTCGGGTGACAGGCCCATGGCGAAGGCGTTGAGGCCTTTGCATTCAGCGATTTCGATTATTGGAGTTGATAGGCCAACGCTGATGCTGAGGTTTTCTACGATGTTATAGAGTCGCATTTCCTGGCGGCGTTCAGTGTCGTGTAGTCCAGTAAATTTGCGCACGATGCTTTTAAATTGCGTGAAGGCAATAGTCACCCAGACTAAAGATGCGGCGAGGACAGCTATGAACCCTGAGGCCATGTAATTAGAAAGGTGTTCCAGAAATTCGGTAAATCCCAGTGGCGGAAATGAATAGAGCACGATCCAACAATAGATGGCGGCCATCATCAGCTGAACGCTGATGAGAAAACCAAAGATAAGAAAGCCACTTTTGAGATTGTTATTTTGAATGTAACCTGAAAGACCGTTTGCCCGCAGCATGCCCCACCCCTGAGAATTAGGGTTGATTTTAACGACTGCAGGTTGCGCGTTTGTAAAGAGGGCGAAAGAAGCATTATTATGGTTAGTAATTTCTGAATTTTTGCGGTTGTTGGGGGTTCTGCTAGTTAACTTAAATGACCCAGTCCGATTCGATATCAGTTTTACGATCTAGCACTTGGTTTATTGTTGTTGCTGCTTTGGCAATTTTCCCAGCTTTTCTTTTTGGCCCACCCCTGGGCCACAGCTTGGCAAATAATCTGGTTTGGCTCACCTCATTTGATGCTGGCATATGGCGTGGTGAAGCCTATCCACGTTGGATGCCGGAGCTTTGGTTTGGGGCGGGCGCGCCCGATTTTTTCTTCTATGGGCCGCTGCCATTTTGGGTGACTTCAATTTTCGGGCGCGGCATGTGTTGGACATGCGACGTGCCAAGCCTCCTCAACGCTGGAACTCTTATTATTTTTGCACTTTCAGGATTGGGCTATTTTCTTTTTGCCACTCGATTTTTGGATTGTAACCGCGCGCTGATTGCATCAGGGATTTATATGATACTGCCTTATCACTTGATGATTGATTGGGGCATAAGGCAAGCCTTGGGCGAGCTCGGGGCGGTGTCAGCCTTTCCATTTATTGCCTATTTTTTGATTGGGCTTTCGCGCGGCAAACAATGGAGCGGTATTGGATTGGCGGTGAGTGTGGCGGCTCTTATCTTATGTCATTTACCTTCGGTGGTTATTTGCGCAAATGTGCTTGCACCTATGGCGTTTTATTATGGCTCTAGGGAAAAACAATCGTCTGCCGAGATGGTTGCGTTTATGGGCACTGCTGCCCTCTATGCTTTTGTTGGCCTTTGTATCGCAGGATTCTATTGGTTGCCTGCATTTGGTTTGCTGAGCTCGGTATCATCGCAGACACTTTGGCAAAGTGCCTTTAACTGGTCGCACTGGTTGTTCTTTGACGGACAGCCAGAGCCCAATGAAGCTTTGACGATGTTGATGAAAATCTGGCTGATCGGCGTCAGTATATTCATTGCCTTGGTTCTTATGCGCTTGCGAAAAAACACGGAGTTGGCTGCTTGGGTGATTTTGCCGCTTCTGATCGCCTGGGTTTTCTTGACGCCCTTATCTTGGCCGCTGTGGCGATATCTGCCATTTCTTCAAGCCATACAATTTCCTTGGCGATTTATGATGATGGCCGAATTTGGATTGCCATTGGCTGTTGGCTTTTTGATCCCTCAGAGCAAGCGCAGTGTTTTGGCGGCTGGGTTAGTGGTTGCCATTTTCAGCGTATTAAGCGGCTTTGGCGGCTATCAGCTTGGCACCATTTTGGGTGTGCCGCGTAGCGTTGTTGAAGGCAATGTGACTGATCATCTTTCAGCTTGGGAATATCTCCCAAAGACGGCGTTTGATCCGATTTTGAAATTGACTGGTGGAAAGCGCGATGCTTTACGCGGGGATTGGACTTCAAATCCAGGCGAAGTTTCGCAATTGGCTGTCGTTTCTGGCGGGGCGAAAGCTGATGCGAGGTTCATCAGCTCGCGGCATTGGTTGATTGATGTTGCCGCCGCCACACCTGCGCATATCGTGTTTAGACAATTTTATTGGAAGCTCTGGTCGGCGCATGATGCGGCGACAGGTGCTGAAATAAAAATTTTGCCCGAAGGAAAATTTGGATTTATCGAATTTGATGCGCCTGCTGGCAATACAAATATTGCGATTGATTTAGACATGCATTGGTCAGAGAAGCTCGGAATCTTGCTCTCGCTTATTGGTATGGCGATTATTGTATTTGGTCTTTGGCGGCATCAGGCTTCTCCAAAGTATTGAAACCTTTGGTCAAAGTTATTCCGGCGTGAAAACGCGCAAACGATGACCATCAGGATCTAGGCCGACAAAAGTATAGCCGAAGTCGAGCTTGGTTCGTTCAAGCGCAATCGCAACACCATTTGATTTCCATTCTATAAATTCGTCATCGACAGCCGCTCTGCTGCTAAGATGAAAGCCCAATTCTGTGGCGCCCGCCTTAGATGTTGATTGCGGTTTTACGCCACTCTCGATCCAAAGACCAAGAATGGTCGACTCATTAAATGGAAGCATAGCGAAGGTGGGTGCAGCATCGATTACTTTGGTACCCAAGATCATTTCATAAAATTCTAAGCTGGCAATTGGGTCAGCGACATAGAGTAAGATCATGTGTTTTGGCGGTTGCATTATATTTCTCCTCATTGGAGACATTTTAATAACACACCATATTGTCAGGAGTTGTCAGTAGTGGCTTACGCGCTCTCAACTTTCCATTCATGTTCGATCTTCGCGGTGTGCTCAAACATTTTGGAAGCCGAGCAATATTTATCAGCCGACAGCTTGATAGCGCGTTCAACGGCGGCGGGTTTGAGATCGTGGCCTTTAAGCGTGTAGATCATTTTCACATGGGTAAAAACTTTTGGGTCTTCACTGGCGCGTTCGGCCTCAAGGGATACTTCGCAGGCGGTGACTTTTTCGCGGGACTTTTCGAGGATCATCACCACATCAAAGGCGGTGCAACCGCCAAGGCCCAGCAACATCATTTCCATGGGGCGAAAGCCGGTGTTGCGACCGCCAGCTTCTGGTGCGCCGTCCATGATAACAGAGTGGCCGGAGCCCGATTCACCAACAAATACGCGGCCGTTGAGCCAGGTGATTTTCGCCTTCATTATTCGCCAGCCTTATCCTGAATATGGACTTCGATCTTGGTTTCGCCTGATGTCTGGAATTTCAATGTCATTGAAATTCGGTCACCTGAGATAAGTGGTTTGGTTAGGCCCAACAGCCTGATGTGATTGGCAGTTGGGCGCATTGGGAAGGGCTTTTTAGGTGCAAGCTCAAAGCCTGCTTCAGCGGGTTTGCTGTAATCATTGTTGGAGCGCAATTCAGTTGACTTTGCATTCTCGTATGATGCTGAAACAAGTGTGTCTGTTGTCGTGCCGCCGTTAAAAAGTGGCATAAAAATTTGGGTTTCACCATCTTTGGATGGCAGCCCCCAAGCGTGGCCGATGGCGATATCGCCAAGCTTATAGGAGTGAGCACGTGCCAAACTTGGCAAAAGAGCTAAAAGCAGGAATGAGCGGCGTTTCATTTAAGCAATTTGGGCCGCTGGA
>CAXTKN010000043.1:0-13797 GCA_964244805.1 uncultured Aestuariivirga sp. | reverse complement strand
CGGCATGGCATGCAAGAGGTCAGCGGTTCGATCCCGCTTGTCTCCACCAATCACTTCCTTTAGATATAGGCATGAATTAGTATCCTATTTTCAACACCAAAAGTTTCTGAATAAGTAGTGGTGCACCTTCGCTTAAAGTCTAAATTGAGCGAGGTCGGCAAGAATTTCAGCAGCTCCGGAGAAATTATCTTTTGTCGTGAAGATGCTGGGGGTAATTACAGTTCTGACGCCTGCGGCCAATGCCGCTTTCAATCCAATACCTGAGTCTTCGAATGCGATTGCTTCATGAGGTTCAACCTGCAATTTTGCGAGACAAGAAACATAGACTTCCGGATCTGGCTTTTTACGGTGGACGTCCTCGCCACATACCATGACATCAAAGACGCTTTCGCTTTTTGGCCCGAAACAGCATTGAAGCAAAGCAACTAAGTTTGACTTGCTCGTGGTCGTAGCAACGCCGAGTTTGAGGTTTGCGTTCCGTGCATCAGCGATCAGTTGCGCGACGCCGGGCCGAAGCGATAGCCCACCGCTGGCGAGAGTATCGGCGTAAATTGTATTCTTTGCCGCATGCAGAAGCGCTATATCGGCAGGGAATATATGTGGTAAGTTTTGCTCGGCGACATACCTTGTGATGCGTTCTTTGCCACCTGTTGTGGTCAGCAGTGCGGCATAGGCTGGTCTATCCCATTTCCAGTTCAAACCCGCATTCTGAAATGCAGTATTAAAACTTCTGCGGTGAATATCTTCAGTCTCGGCCAATGTGCCATCCACGTCAAAAATCAGTGCGCGCAGCTTTTCCATGCCTGCTAAACAACCAAGAATTTTACAAGCTCTTGAAAATCGGAAACTGTTTTCCACGCTCCCAGTTTTGTGGCGGCTTCCACTGTATAACCACCTTCAATCAAAATACAGGGCAACACGGCTGCCTGTGCTGCTCTGACATCAGCAATGCTATCGCCGACGAAAATAGCTTCATCGGATCCAGCTGAAAATTCCCGCAAGGCAAAGTGTAACATGTCGGGAGCTGGCTTTTTCGGCAGGTCAATGCGCGCGCCAAGGATAAGGTCAAAGCAGCTTGAAAGCTTAAGCCTGCGCAACAGGTGATCAGTCAGATGCTGGGCCTTATTTGATACCACAGCGATCTTAAGACCCATTTGGCGCAATGCCTCTAATCCAGTGAGTACGCCGGGATAGGGTCTGGTTTGATCGACAATATGGGCTTCGTATATTACAGCAAATTCGGCCGTGCGCCTGTTCAAATCATTGAGACTCAAGCTTCTATTATGAAGAGCATAACCCTTCTCCACCAGCCTGTGGATGCCTTCGCCGATGAGGCCGCGGACAACAGACACTGGATGAGGCAAGAGACTGTCCTTGGCCATTGTGGCGTTTAAGGCAAAGGCAATGTCTGGTGCAGAATCCACCAATGTGCCATCAAGGTCAAACAAGACTGCACGCACTGGCTTACCTGAAGCGGGGTGTCTAAATCTTTTATCAGGCAAATTAAGACTCATTCTGGTTTAAAAACACGACTGGCGAGAATATCCGGCGCCTCAATGGTCGAGAGCATGTCGGTCGTCACGTCGCCGTCGGTCTCAAGCAAACGGTTGGCATGGCGCAGACGTGAACGATCAAACGCATTGCGGATCGAACGCGCATTGGCAAAATGGGGTTGGGTGCGGCGCAGACCGATATATTGTTCCATGGCCTGGCGGGCTGTGGGCGAGAATGTATAATTCTGCTGCTTTAACATTATTTCAGCGATGTGCAAAAGTTCTGCATCTGAATAATCCGGAAAATCAATGTGGTGCGCCACACGGGATCGAAAGCCCGGATTGCTCTCATAGAACTTCGCCATGCGGTCACTATAGCCAGCAAGAATAACCACCAGATCGTCGCGTTGGTTTTCCATGACCTGAAGCAAGATCTCTATCGCTTCCTGGCCGTAATCGCGCTCATTGTCCGGTTTGTAAAGATAATAAGCCTCGTCAATGAACAACACACCGCCCATAGCCTTCTTCAAAATTTCTTTTGTCTTTGGCGCGGTGTGGCCAATATATTGCCCGACCAAATCATCACGTGTCACTGACACGAGATGGCCTTCCCGGACATACCCCATCTTGTGCAGAATTTGCGCCATACGCAGTGCCACTGTAGTTTTACCGGTTCCAGGGTTTCCGGTAAAACTCATGTGCAGCGTGGGCGGGCTGACCGACAGGCCCAGCCTTTTGCGCTCTCTGTCTATCAGCAGCAGTGCAGCTGTTTCACGAATGCGTTTCTTTACGGGCACAAGCCCAATAAGTTCGCGATCCAGCGTATCCAAAACTTCACCGATTCCGATTGCCGTAAACTCCGCCTTCAGGTCAACTTTACCTGAAGGCGATGATTGGGTCTCGCTGTTCATCTAATAACGTTCGCCTTCTGGTTTGTCGGTTGCATAGCTGCTGAGGGTATAGGTTATAGTTCTACCAACGCTTTCTGTGCGATTAAGCCGGAACCCCGGTTCATTCTTCGGTCGGTTGACGATGTAGGACATGCGCGGCGCTTCCCAACCGTAGCTCGAATCGAATGCGGTGACGCGGATGTAATGGCTTGGAAACGCCTTGCGACAATTATTAATCTCCATCAGAATTCCAGCGGGGTCTTTAAGATCAAACATTGGGTTGCCAAACATTTCCCAATAGGTGTTTCGGGGGTGAGGATCGTCTGTGTATTCCACGCTCACCGCCCAGCCGTTGCTGAGGGCGTATTTGATTTGCGCCGTTATTTGCTTGTCTGTGAGATCAGGCAGGAACGAGAACTGCCCTTGCGTGATGCGGTTTCCGTGATTGGTCATCATAATGGAAGTGTCCTTCTCAAAAAATCAAAATGAAACAGAGGGGGTTGGCGCAAAGTCTGCTGTATCGGTTGACTCGTAGTTGAAGCTGATCTCGCCCCAAGTATCGATTGCGGCCTTGAGGGGGCTGCACCATTTGGCGGCTTCCTTCAAAATTTCCGGACCTTCCCGGAAATAGTCCCGGCCCTCGTTGCGGGCCATGATCATCGTTTCCAGCGCCACCCGGTTGGCTGTTGCACCGGCCTGGATGCCCATCGGGTGGCCAATCGTGCCGCCGCCAAACTGCAACACGCAATCTTCACCAAGATAATGCAAGAGCTGATGCATTTGGCCAGCATGAATGCCGCCTGAAGCTACGGGCATAACTTTATTGAGAGAAGCCCACTCCTGATCGTAGAATAGCCCGGTTTCCAGATTCATCGGCGTGTGGTTTTCGCGCAGCGTGTCATAGAAGCCTTTGATCATGAGCGGATCGCCTTCTAATTTGCCAACCACGGTGCCCGCATGGATATGATCCACACCTGCCATGCGCATCCATTTGCAAATGACACGGAAATTCATACCGTGGTTTTTCTGGCGCGAATAGGTTGAGTTGCCGGCACGGTGAAGATGCAAGATCATGTCATTGCGACGCGACCATTTTGCCATGGATTGAATAGCGGTATACCCGATCACCAGATCGATCATGATGATTGAGGAACCCAAGCTTTTGGCGAATTCCGCACGCTCATACATTTCTTCCATGGTTCCGGCGGTGACGTTGAGATAGTGGCCCTTCACTTCTCCCGTTGCAGCTGCCGCACGGTTGACTGCTTCCATGCAATAGAGGAAGCGGTCGCGCCAATGCATGAAGGGCTGCGAGTTGATATTCTCGTCGTCCTTCACGAAATCCAGACCACCTTTTAAAGCCTCGTAGACCACGCGGCCATAGTTGCGACCGGATAAACCAAGCTTTGGCTTGGTTGTGGCACCCAAAAGCGGACGGCCAAACTTGTCGAGACGTTCACGCTCAACAACAATGCCTGTCGCAGGTCCCTGAAATGTTTTAAGGTAGGCCACTGGAATGCGCATGTCTTCAAGGCGTAACGCCTTGACTGCCTTGAAACCAAACACGTTGCCGATGATTGAGGCTGTGAGGTTTGCAATAGAACCTGGCTCAAACAGGTCTAAGTCATAGGCGATATAGGCAAAATACTGCGCTTCAGTCTTGGTGCCTGGACCTGTGTTTGGAACCAACTCGCTGCGATAGGCCTTGGCGCGATATTTTTCGCAGGCCGTCAAGCGATCCGTCCACACCACAGTCCAAGTGGCTGTTGATGATTCACCGGCAACAGCTGCCGCCGCTTCTTCGTGATCAACACCGGGCTGTGGAGTGATGCGGAACATCGCGAGGATGTCGGTATCCTTGACCTTATAGTCAGGCTCCCAATAGCCCATCTTTTTATAGGCTAACACACCGGATTTATATCTGTCCTTGCTGCTCATTTCAGTAGTTGATGTTGACATAGCTATCTCCTTTTTTCTGAATTTCCGGATAAGAATTTTCTATAGGCTCACTTACAACAGCCGCTTTCGCGCATCGTAAAGGCGCATAATCAACGGGGTCAGGATCAGTTGCATGGCAATGTCCAATTTATTTCCAGGCACGACAATCGAGTTTGCGCGTGACATGAAGCTGTTGTGGATCATTGAAATCAGATAGGGAAAATCAATTCCACGCGGATTGCGAAACCGAATGACCACCATTGATTCGTCAGCAGTCGGAATCCAGCGGGTGATGAATGGGTTTGACGTATCAACCAGGGGCACGCGCTGAAAGTTCACATCCGTATGTGTAAACTGTGGACAGATGTGGCGCACATAATCGGGCATGCGCCGCAAAATGGTATCCATCACCGCTTCAGTTGAATATCCACGCTCCACTTTGTCCCGGTGGATTTTCTGTGTCCATTCCAGATTGATAACGGGCACAACACCGATGCGAAGATCCGAATATTTCGGGAGATCGATAGCACCCCCAACATAGGCACCATGCAGACCTTCATAGAGCAAGATATCAGTATCAGGCGGAAGGTTATGCCAGGGGCCAAATGTGCCCGAAGGTGTTCCATGTTCTGCTGCCTCGGCCTCGTTATGCACATAGTATCGGCGCAAACCCGAGCCATTTTTACCATATTGGATAAAAAGTTTTTGCATTTCGTCCAACAGATTTGCTTCTGGTGAGAAATGGCTGAGGTGATTATTGCCCGACTTCGTTGCCTCAGCTATTGCCACCTTCATGTCTGCCCGGTCGTAACGGTGATACGAGTCACCTTCAACAAACACCGCTTTGATCCCCTCGCGTCGGAAAATTTGATCGAACGTATGTTTGACTGTGGTTGTTCCGGCGCCTGAAGAGCCTGTTACAGAAATGATGGGATGTCTGGCTGACATGTTTAGCCTTTCGTTCTGAAGAAGCCGCGATCAGAAAATAGCGGCGATGTTTGTTCGGTCGACTCGTCGTGCGCAGATTCAAAAAGCGCAATTTGCTTTGGCGATCCAAAATAGAAAGGCACGCGCGCATGCAGTGACTCTGGTGTTAGATCGAGAATTGGCGTCTTGCCATCTGTGGCTTTGCCTCCCGCATTCTCAATCAGAAAGGAAATTGGCGCGCATTCATAGCAATAGCGAAGCCTGCCATGCTCATAACCTTTGCGGCTGTCTGAGGGATAAATAAATAGACCCCCTCTCGTTAGAATCCGGTGGGTTTCAGCAACTAAAGCTGCAAGCCAGCGCATATTATAATCTTCGCCGTAAGGGCCATGCTTTCCGTCCAAGCAATTATTGACGAAGGACCGTACTTTTGTTGGCCAATGTCGATGGTTAGAAGCGTTGATCGCAAATTCGGATGCCGATCCAGGAATCTTGCAATCTTCCACAAACAGCCAATTCTCACGGTCACCGGTTAAAACAAATCTCTTCGTACCGGCCCCTACAGACACCACCAACTCGGTGCGCGGCCCATAAACAACATAGGCTGCTGCCAAAAGATCTCTGCCGGGCCGCAGAAATTGCGCTGCTGTGCCGCCATGGCCAACGGGATATAATCCGAATATGGTTCCGATCGGTGCATTAATTGCGATATTGGAAGAGCCATCAAGCGGATCAATGGCCAAAGCCAGCAATCCGCTTTGGTCAAGAAGAGCAACGTCATCTTCCTCTTCAGACAACATGGAATGGACACCCGCTTTTTTGGCTGCCTCCAAAAAAAGCTTGTGCGAAAGCACATCAAGATATTTTTGAGTTTCACCTTGTATGTTGACTGCGCCCTCTTCTGCAAATGAAGCATTTCGCGATCCGTCTGCAACGGCAGCAGCAATACCCGCAGCTGCATCAGCGAGACATTGAATTATTGTGACAAGTGCTTTGCTCTGGGACGTTTTTCCACCAAGGTTAGCTAAAAATTTTTGAAGCGTAAGCGACGATAGCATTTGCGGGTCAGTCCAAACCATCCATTTCGTATGGACTTTCAATTGAAAGCTCACTAAAGTAAAATTAAATAATGTAACGCTGACTTTGAGTTTTCCTTAATGCGCCATCCCACCTTTAAACAGCTTCAAGCCATTGCTCGGATTGCCGAACTTGGAACCGTCACGGCCGCAGCTGAACGGCTCAATCTTTCACCTTCGGCAGTGTCTATCACGCTGAAGCAGGTCGAGGACGACTTTGGTCTCAAGCTTTTTGAACGCACCGAAAATGGCTTTAAGGCGACCGATGCCGGAAAAGAATTCATTACGGCCGAAACGCGAATTGCCTCAATCTTGGGTGAACTGTTGGAGACCACAAGCGCATTAAAGGGCGGTCAGATTGGTCACTTGAATTTTGCGGTCGTCAGCACAGCTAAATATTTTGCACCCTTCCTTCTGAGTACGTTTGAAAAGCAGCACCCGCGCATCGATATCAGCTTGATTGTGGGAAATCGTGGAGAAGTTCTCTCACGCTTGGCTGACTACCGAATTGATATAGCTTTAATTGGCAGGCCTCCTCAAGATATTGATGTGGTTATGGAGGAAATTGGACCTCATCCGCATGTGGTCATCGCGGCACCTAGTCATCCTCTAGCTCATAAGAAAAAAATTCCCGCAGCAAGCCTGTCGCGAGAAACAATGTTGGTGCGGGAGGTCGGTTCGGGAACGCGTCTGCTCGCCGAACGATTGCTGTCGGACCTCCGCGCCACGCCGAGACTGGGGATGGAAATCAGTTCGAATGAAACAATCAAACAGGCCGTCATGGCCGGGCTTGGAATTTCATTGCTGTCCTATCACACGATTGCGCATGAGGTTGAGGAGGGACGGCTGGCGATTTTGAAGGTGGAAGGAACACCGGTCATCCGCAAATGGTACATTGTACGGAATAAACGAAAAAACCTATTGCCCTCAGGTCAGGCCCTTTGGAACTTCATCGTTGCAGAAGGTGCATCCTATTTGCCGCCACTTGGAAAGCCCAAAGACAAAATCCGCTAAAGTGCGGCCAAAAAAAGAACGCCAAGGCCGATACTGTTCACATTAATTTCTATAATTTTCCGCGCGCATGTCAACAACTGATGGGTTCAATCCAGTGAGCGGATTATCTGGATTCCAAGCGAGCTTAGTCTCAAAGAAACGGGCCAGCAATGCATCATACATCAGAATGCGCCCGGCCAAACTTTCGCCAATATCCAGAATTTCCTTGATGGCTTCCATCGCCTGCATTGAACCCAAAATGCCAGGCAACGCGCCTAATATCCCAGCCTCTTCGCAAGCCGGAAACAGTCCGCGCTCGGGCAAATCGCCGATGAAGCAGCGATAGCTCGGGAAGGGATCGCCTGAAGGTGATTTCAGATAGGGTTTGAAGGTTGAAATTTGTCCATCGAATTGGCCGACTGCGGCAGAGACCAGTGGCTTCCTTGCAAAGTAACTAGCATCGGCCACCAGAAACCGCGTATTGAAATTATCACATGCATCACACACCACATCATATTGGCTGATGAGCGCTATGGCATTTTCAGCTTCGATGCGCTGCGAATGTTGCACTACGTCTACATGCGGATTGATGGCTTGCATCATCTCGGCCGCGCTTTGAGTTTTCAGTTTGCCGATTGTTGCGGTGGTATGAATAATCTGGCGCTGCAAATTGGAAAGTGACACCGTGTCATGGTCACAAATACCAATAGTGCCAATGCCAGCAGCGGCAAGATAAAGCAAAATCGGCGCGCCAAGTCCACCTGCGCCAATAACCAAAACTTTTGCCGCCTTTAATTTATTCTGCCCCGGCCCACCGACCTCGGGCAGTACAATGTGACGGGCATAGCGTTCGATTTCTTCGGACGAGAGCGCCATCAGCTTTTTCCCGAAGAGCCGAAACCGCCCGCACCGCGAAGAGTGTCATCTAGTGACGATACTACTTTGAACGTCACTTGAGGAGCAGGGGCAATCACCATCTGGGCAATGCGGTCGCCGCGCGCGATGACAAAATCTTCGTCACCATGATTGATCAGCGGTACTTTGATTTCACCGCGATAGTCGCAATCAATTGTGCCAGGCGCATTGAGAACCGTCACACCATGTTTCACGGCAAGGCCCGAACGCGGGCGCACTTGGGCTTCAAAACCGAGAGGCAATGCAATTGCAATTCCTGTGGCTACCAAAGCGCGAGCGTGAGGTTTGATCGTAATGAATTCAGCAGAACGCAAATCCATGCCCGCAGCGCCTTCTGTGGCATAGGACGGCAAAGCTAAATCCGCACCATGGGCCAGCCGCATGATTTGCACTATCATTTAAGAAGGCCTGCAATATGCGTCATCAAACGTTGGGCCACCTCAACCTTTGAAAGTTGCGGCCAATCTTCAATGCCCTTGGCACTTACGAGATGGACAGTATTTTTATTACCGCCAAATACGCCAGATGTCTCGCTCACATCATTGGCGACGATAAGGTCACAGCCTTTCTTCGCCAGCTTGGCTTTTGCATGCTCTAAAACATTTTCAGTTTCAGCCGCAAATCCCACAACCAATGTGGCACGGTGTTTTCCAGCTTTGGCAAGTGTCGCCAGAATATCGGGGTTCTCGATGAACGAAAGGGACGGCATTTCGCCTGTCTTTGTCTTCTTGATTTTGCTATTAGCGGCCTGCGATACTTTCCAATCAGCCACTGCGGCTGCGCAAATCACGACATCGTAAATGCCATCACAAGCCTTGAGCATTTCATCAGCAGTTTGAACAGTGGTAACAGTCATACCCGTTGGCTTGGCGAGCGACACTGGACCTGAAACCAAAGCAACGTCAGCTCCCATATCACGTGCAGCTTCGGCTATGGCATAGCCTTGTTTGCCGGAGGAGTGGTTTGAGATATAGCGCACCGGATCAATCGGTTCGCGCGTTGGCCCTGCGGTGATCAAAATCCTTTTGCCTTTTAACGGCAAAGCAACGGGCGACAAAAGTTTTTCGATCGCCGTCAATATCTCAACGGGTTCAGCCATACGACCTGGCCCAAATTCACCACACGCCATGTCGCCTTCATTGGGGCCAACTAAGTGAATGCCATCATTTTTTAAGGTGGCAATGTTCCGCTGTGTCGCTGCATGCAGCCACATGCGCACATTCATTGCAGGTGCGATTAGCACTTTTTTATCGGTGGCAAGCAATGTGGTGGAAGCTAAATCATTGGCGAGGCCACTTGCCATCTTTGCCATCAAATCAGCAGTAGCTGGCACCACCACAACCAGATCAGCAGAGCGCGATAGCTCAATATGCCCCATCTCAACTTCATCGGTGAGGTTAAAAAGAGCTGTGTGAACTTTCTCACCCGAAAGACTGGCAACTGATAATGGCGTCACGAATTCTTCCGCCGCTTTGGTCAAGATGGCGCGAACGCCAATGCCACGGGTTTTCAAAAGCCGGATCAGCTCCAAGCTTTTATAAGCGGCAATACCACCACCAATAATGAGTAATACGGATTTGCTCATAATGCTATTTAAGCACAAGCTTGAGGGCAATCACAACCAAGGCCAAAGCCCCCACCCAAAGTGCAAGCGCATGCCAGCGTTGCGGTGGAGGCTGAGCAGTGTGCGCTTCCATTTTGCGGGTGAAATCATGAACCTCATTCAATATTTCCGGCACACGAAGTGCGAGCCGTCCCAACGATAAAGCAGATCCGCCCAATTGCTCCAGCTTGCCAATCGGTCCCAGCTTTCTTTCAATCCAATATCTGACCACGGGTTCACCCGCTTTCCAGATGTTAAGATTTGGGTTGAGCGTACGCGCCACGCCCTCAGTTACCACCATGGTTTTTTGCAAGAGCAGGAGTTGCGGCTGGGTTTGCATTTGAAACTGCTCAGTCACTTCAAAAAGCTGCGTGAACAACCGCGACATCGAAATTTGATCGGCAGGAAGCCCCATGATAGGCTCACCAATGGCGCGAAGTGCCTGCGCAAAAGTGTTCACATCTTGGCTGGTCGGAATATATCCTGCATCAAAATGTACCTGGGCAATGCGCATATAATCACGGGTGATAAAGCCGTAGAGAATTTCGGCAAGGAATAATCGGTCGCCTTCGGACAGGCGCCCGGTAATGCCAAAATCAAGCGCCACCAAAGTGCCTGCATCATCAACAATCAAATTGCCTTGATGCATGTCAGCATGAAAAAATCCATCACGTATGGCATGGCGCAAAAAGCTTTGGATGACGGTATCGCCCAAGGCTGGTAAGTCAAAGCCTTTGGCGCGCAGGGCCTCAACATCAGCCATCGGCGTGCCGTCAATCCATTCAGTTGTCAGAACGCGTTTGGTGCTTAAACTCCAATCGACTGTGGGAACGCGAAATCCTGGATCATCTTTTGAATTCTGCGCAATCTCTGAAAGCGCTGCTGCTTCCATGCGTAAATCAAGTTCAAGTTTCATTGAATCTTTAAGCATGGCAACCGCTGCCGTAGGACGAAGTCGTTTGCCTTCGGCGCTGGTTCGCTCTGCGATACGCGCAGCAAAACCAAAACTGGATATGTCGTTGGCAAAGCGCCGCTCAACACCGGGGCGCAGAATTTTAACGGCTACGTTGCGACCATCGAAAGTCACACATTTATGCACTTGAGCGATGGATGCTGCGGCAATGGCTGGCCCGAAAGTTTTAAAAAGCAGCGCTATTGGTTTTCCCAATTCCGCTTCAACTATCTTGCGTGCCTCAGCATCCGCAAAGGGTGGCAGGCGGTCTTGTAAAGCTTTGAGTTCAAATGCGCGTTTGGCCCCAATAATGTCGGGTCGTGTTGCTAGGAATTGACCAAGCTTGATATAGCTGGGTCCCAAGGTTGAAAGTGCAGCGGTCAGTTTATTTTGCTGGCCCCCTGTCACTTCACCTGACCGACCAAGTTTTGCAATTTTCAAGACGGCGCGCGCAGGCCAAGGCGCAAGGGCCAATTGTTCAGTCGGCATTAAAGCATCATAGCGCGCCAGCACAAATCCAGCGTGAAGCAGCCGTGCTGCATTCGAAATCGGATTGGCCATTAAATCTTCCAGCCCGAATGAATGGCCACCACACCGCCGGTGAGATTACGGTAAGTCACGCGAGAAAATCCAGCAGCGCTGATCATATCGGCAAAAGCATCCTGTTTGGGAAACATGCGAATGCTTTCGACAAGATAGCGATAAGGCTGGCCATCGCCCGTCACCACCTTCCCAACAGCTGGGATGACCGTAAATGAATAGGAATCATAAATTTTTTGCGCCAGTTCCAATTCCATATGCGAAAATTCAAGGCACATGAAACGCCCACCGGGCTTTAGAACGCGGTAAGCCTCGGCCAGCGCCTTATCGATATGAGTCACGTTCCTTATACCAAAGGCAATCGTATAAGCGTCAAAATGTGAGTCCGGAAAAGCCAATGATTCAGCATTGCCCACAGTGAGCGAGCACCGATCCAGCCGCCCCTCTGCCTCAGCTCGTTTCTGGCCTTCGCCCACCATTTCTGGCGATATATCAGCAATGGTTACGCGTGTGTTCGGGCCACCTGCATCCAAAATGCGAAACGCAATATCCCCTGTACCACCCGCCACATCAAGCACGTTGAACGACCGCTCTCCCTTCGGTGGATTCAACATTGTGATCATGTCATCTTTCCAAAGCCTGTGCAGGCCCGATGACATCAGATCATTCATCTGGTCATAACGGGCGGCAGCCTTAGAAAAAACCTCATTCACCATGCCTTGCTTTTCCGCTTCGGGCACAGTTTTAAAGCCAAATGCAGCTTCGGGCTTTTGTTGGTTCTCAGTCATGTTGGTTAAGATAGTGCATAATTCTCAATACTTCTATTGCCAGCTTTGGCGCAGCTCACTACAGGGTTAACCATGCCAGAATTGCCCGAGGTTGAGACTGTAAAGCGCGGCTTGGAACCCATTTTGCTGGGCCAGGTGATAATCGCTGTTGAGCTGCGCCGCGCTAATTTGCGCTTTCCCTTTCCAGAGGGGTTTGCAGCGAAATTGGCGGGGGCAAAAATATTAAGCCTCAGGCGTCGCGCCAAATATATTCTGGTTGATCTCGATAATGATCACACATTGATCAGCCATCTTGGTATGACGGGCCGTTTTACAGCTCTAAAGCCTGAAGGCGGCGGCACTAATTTGGGCGAGTTCTATTTCGAAACCGCAGCAACCCCCAGTGACGATGGTTCGCATGATCATGTGGTGTTTCATTTGGGCAATGGCGTGCGCATGGTTTATTCCGATCCCAGACGCTTTGGTATGATGGATCTGGCGCATACACATGCACTTTCAAGTCATAAACTGCTCAAAGATATTGGTGTCGAGCCGCTAGGAAACCAGCTGAATGCGCAATACATCGCGGATAAATTTCGTGGCAAATCAGCCCCCTTAAAAGCAGCGCTTCTTGATCAACGCATAATCGCAGGCCTTGGCAATATTTATGTCTGCGAAGCGTTGCACCGGGCCAAGCTTTCCCCCAAACGCAAAGCCGGAAGTTTGATTAAATCTAAATCACATGAAGTTCGTCTCGATGATCTGCTGCGTCACATCAAAGATATCCTGAATGAAGCGATACTTGCTGGTGGGTCGACACTACAGGATTTTGTTAGTGCCGATGGTGAAAAAGGGGCTTACCAGCAGCGCTTTTCAGCATATGATCGTGAAGGTGAAAACTGCAGCAATGCGGGTTGTGGTGGCCAGATTAGACGCATCAGGCAAGCAGGCAGGTCAACGTTTTATTGCCCAACTTGTCAGAAATAGGAATATGCCATGACTTATGAAAATATCTTGATCGAGACCAAAGGCAAAGTTGGCATCATCACATTCAATCGCCCCAAAGCGTTGAACGCTTTGAATTCAGCCTTAATCTCCGAATTGAATTCGGCTCTCAACGCTTACGAAGCCGACCCCAACATTGGTGCTATCATCTTGACGGGTAGTGAAAAGGCCTTTGCCGCTGGTGCTGATATTCGTGAGATGAAAGACAAAACATTTGCTGAAGTGACGTCACAGAACTTCCTTCACGATTGGGACTACATCAAAACAATCACCAAACCGCTGATCGCAGCAGTCTCGGGTTTCGCATTGGGTGGCGGATTTGAATATGCTTTGCTCTGCGACATGATTATTGCAAGCGAGACTGCAAAATTTGGCCTCCCAGAAACAACAATTGGCGTTATCCCCGGCCTCGGTGGCACGCAGCGCCTCGTTCAAGCCATTGGCAAATCCAAGGCGATGGAGATGATTTTAACCGGCCGGATGATTGATGCCGCAGAGGCCGAGCGCACGGGCATTGTCACCCGTGTTGTGACAGTTGAAAAACTTCAGGACGAGGCGTTAGCTCTTGCCACAAAAATTGCCAGTCTGTCTCGGCCCGTGATTAAAGCTGCAAAGCAAGCCATCTTATCATCTTATGAAGTGCCAATGGCAGAAGGTGCTGCACGAGAACGGACATTGTTTCATTCCATGTTTAATTT